>JARCRR010000021.1 GCA_029850565.1 Gallionella sp.
GCCGCGCAGGTCCTCCGCCAGACTGTGTTCGCCGTACAGTGCGCGGAAATCGAAGAAGATGGAAGCATGCAAAAGTGCTTCCGGCGAACCTCCGCTGATCCAGTTCGAGAAGGCGCTCTTCCACTCTTCCAGCGAGAGACACCACTTTGGATTGCTCGCCATGATCCCGCCTTTGCAAAGCGGAAACCCGCACTGCGCCAAGGTCTCGTTGATACGTTTCGCGATGGGCAACAACTGTTCTCGCACTTGGTCTACCGTCTGCCCTGTCGGCACCTTGAAGATGAGCGCGTTGTCCTGGTCGGTGTTGAGCGTCTGTTCGAAACGTCCCTCCGACCCCAAGGCCATCCAGCACAGGCCGTCATGCAAGGCGGTGCCGACGATACCGCCGGCCTTGCATTCCAATTCCACCACGCGCGCGGTGAGCAGGTCGTTGAAGGTGGAGATGAACTGGGTCAGTTGTTCGGGCGCGACGCCTTGCGCCATCATGTTGTGCGCCATGCTGCGGATATCGGCGGCGCCCTGTTGCAGCACCTCCGTCGTTTCGGCATGGCGTATCGTCGTACCAATCTGGCGCAACCCCACGCGTTGCAAGGCGAACAGATCCTTCTCCGAGACCAGCCCGACCAACCTGTCGTTCTCCACCACCAGCACATGCCGGAAACCGTACTTCGCCATCATCAATGCAGCCTCATGCGCCAGCGACTGCGGCGGCAATGCATGCAACTGCGTGGACATCACGCCGATCACCGGCAGTTCCAGATCGATCTGCGGCAAAGCGATACGCTCCAACACATCCGGCAAGGTCAGGATGCCGAGCGGTCTCTTGTTTTCGTCGATGGCCACCATCGAGCCGACATGCTGTTCATGCATGGTCTTCAGCACTTCGCGCACCGTTGTTTCAGGTGCGCAGGTGACCGGCGACCGCCGCACGATGGAGGACAGCGAACTGGCAAGCGATTGTTGCTCGGCACTGGAATGACTGTACTGCGCCTGGATGATTTGCTTGGAATGCTCCAGCAGATTGGCAATGCGACGCGTGCAAAAATCACGGAAGGCTGCGCTCATGCCGATCAACTCATGGAAATCGGCCGCCGGAAGTTCATAACAAAAGGTGTCGCTACCGGCCCGATAGAAGCTTGCCACCGCACGGTGTGCCAACAATGCCCCCAGCGGAAAACACTCGCCCTCTGTCAACTCCATCCACGTATCCGATTCGGTCGCATCGGCGACCTTTTGTTCAGCCTGCACCGTTCCCTGCTTGATGACCAAAAAGTGATCCGCCACCCCCAGCTCCGGCGAAACGATCACTTCATCCTTGGCGTAATAACCAAGGCGCATGCGCTCCAACATCCATAACACATGGCTGAGTTCCATTCGATCGAAGGGCGCATGTTTGGTGATGAAGGCAAGCTCTGAAGGATGGATCGCGCTCAAGGTGATACCCCTTAATGATCATTTGTCATGGTTTATTATAGGCACATCGTCTTTCGGCAAACTGACATGTTATTCGCCAATCCTACTCCCACCGAGATATGCGCCTTATTGCACAAGGTCCACACCGTGGCGGTTCTCGGCCTGTCATCCAACACTTCGCGCCCCAGCTTCAATGTCGCAAAGGCACTGCAAGGTTTCGGCTACCGCATCATCCCTGTAAGGCCCCTCGTTGAAGAAGTGCTGGGTGAAAAAGCCTACCCCGACCTTGAGAGCTTGCCCGAAGTGCCCGACATCGTCGACGTGTTCCGCGCTTCCGAACACGTGCCAGCCATCGTCGATAGCTGCATCAAGCTGGGCATCAAGAGCCTGTGGCTGCAGGATGGCGTGATACACGAAGAGGCCGCACTTCGCGCGCGACAGGCAGGGATCACCGTCGTCATGGATAGATGCATGTTCCGCGACCACGTCCAACTGTGCGGCCACGACACGGTGGGGCGAAGCCCTCCGGTGCGGGAGTGACCGCATTGCACCTCCTCCCGCAAACGGCTGGCTACGCCAGTAACGTGTCGGAGGTGCAGCAAATAAGCACGAACACGTATAATCGCCACACTCAATCCTGGCAACTGAACCATGTCCCTCAAATTCACCAAGATGCACGGCGCCGGCAACGACTTTGTCGTGCTCGACGGTGTGCGTCAGAAGATCGAGCTGTCACCGGAGAACATCCGTTTTATCGCCGACCGCAATTTTGGCATCGGTTGCGATCAACTTTTGCTGGTTGAGAAGGCACAGCATAAAGAGGCCGACTTCCGCTATCGCATCTTCAACGCCGACGGCGGCGAGGTGGAGCAATGCGGCAACGGTGCGCGCTGCTTCGTACGCTTCGTGCATGACCACAAATTGACCCACAAACGCGAGATCGTGGTGGAGACCAAGAGCGGCCTCATCTCGCCGCGCCTGGAAGAGGACGGTCGCGTAACGGTGAACATGGGCGCGCCCATCTTCGAGCCAATGCGCATCCCCTTCGTGAGCGACGACGATGCCGTTATCCAGACTTTGGACGTGGATGGGGCGACGGTGCAGATCACCGCTGTGTCGATGGGCAACCCGCACGCTGTGCAAGTGGTGACGGACGTCGAGTCGGCTCCCGTCACCGTACAAGGCCCGCTCATCGAACGTCATCCGCGTTTCCCCAAGCGGGTGAACGCGGGCTTCATGCAGGTGCTGGATCGCGACCACATCAAACTGCGCGTGTTCGAGCGCGGTGCGGGAGAGACGTTATCTTGCGGCACCGGCGCCTGCGCCGCCGTAGTCGCCGGTATCCGGCGCGGTCTGCTGGATGCGACCGTGCATGTCGCCACACGCGGCGGCACGCTCAGTATCACATGGCAAGGCGAAGGTTCCTCTGTGCAAATGACAGGTCCCGCCATTACGGTGTTCGAGGGCGAGATCAATTTATGAAAGAGACAATAATGAAGTCCGAAGAGATCGCAAAATATTTGCAGGATAATCCGCAGTTCTTTGAAGAGCACGCTCAGTTGCTCTCCGAGATCACTCTGCCCCATCCGCACGGTGGCCGCACCGTGTCGCTGTCGGAACGACAACTGCTCACCCTGCGTGAGCGCGTGAAGGAGCTGGAGAAGAAGCTGCACGAGTTGCTCGAATATGCGAAGGAGAACGATGCGCTGCAACTCAAGGTGCATCAGTTCAATTGCGCACTGTTCGTGCCTCACGACCGCAGTACTTTGCAGAACCAGGTAGTGAACAACCTGCGCGACATCTTCTCCGTACCCCACGCGGCGCTGCATCTTTGGAAAGACGAGCCGCCGAGCGCGGAAGTACTCGCTTTCGCCGACCACCATCAACAACCCGTGTGCACCCACCACGCCGCGCATGACACACTGGCCTGGTTCGGCGAGGCCGGTGAACATCTGCGCTCGTTCGCCTACCTGCCGCTGCGTGCGAACGGCCAGACCATCGGTATGCTCATCCTCGCCAGCGAAGACAAGGAGCGCTTCTATCCCGAGATGGGCACGATGTTCCTGCAGCGCATCGCGGAGACACTGGGTAGTGCTTTCCGCTTACACGTCTGATGGGTGGCCCGCAAAATCCAAATTTTGTCGCAATTTTTCATTCGCGCCTTGTCTTGCTTAGAACTTTGAATTTTGCGGCCCACCCACATGCCTGAAAATTCTGCCACGCTTGAAGGCTATCTCGCCTACCTGAACAACGAGCGCAACTACTCCCCCCTCACCGCCGAGAACTATGCGCGCGACATCCGTCGCCTGTTCAGCCTAGCCGGTGCGACACCGCTGGCCGCTCTCAAGAGTCATCACATCCGTCGCTACATCGCACAGTTGCATGGCGGCGGCCTGGGCGGACGTTCCCTGGCACGCGTACTGTCGGCATGGCGCGGATTCTTTTCCTATCTGATGCGCGACCACGGCTGCAAGAGCAATCCCTGTGTCGGCCTGCGCCCCCCCAAAGCCCTCAAGACTTTGCCGCATGCGTTGTCGCCGGACGAAGCGGTAAAGCTGGTCGAGATGCCGGTAGAGACAACAATGGATGCGCGCGACAAGGCGATGTTCGAATTGCTCTATTCATCCGGTCTGCGTCTCGCCGAGCTGGTGGGTCTGGAGCGCGACACCATTCAGAACAGCTTGTCCTCCCAGGAACTGAGCGTCACCGGCAAAGGCCGCAAAACGCGCATCGTGCCGATGGGCAGTCATGCGGTTGCCGCGATCCGGGCCTGGTTGGCAGTGCGCGACCAGATCGCCGCAGCGGAGGAGACCGCACTGTTCGTCGGCAAGAACGGCAGGCGCATCACGCCACGCACGGTACAACTGCATCTGCGCAAGCGCGGCATCACGCAAGGTATCGCCAGCGGCGTACATCCCCACCTGTTGCGCCATTCATTCGCCACCCATGTGTTGCAGTCTTCCGGCGATCTGCGTGCCGTGCAGGAAATGTTGGGTCACGCCAGCATCTCCACCACGCAGGTCTACACCCACCTCGATTTCCAATACCTCGCCAAAATCTACGACAGTGCGCATCCGCGTGCCAAGAAAAAGACATGACCCAAACCAAACCAAGATCCCATTCCACGCCGCACCGTCATTCTCAGGGCGGCAAAGATTTTCGCAAGCGTATACAGCGCGACAAGCAGCACAGTAACGCACCCGCATCACAGCCGGCATCACGCCCGCGTGCAGGTGATGCATCCGGCAGACCTTGCATCACCCTCAAGGAGGGGCGCGAGAAGTCTTTGCAACGCCGTCATCCGTGGATATTCTCCGGTGCGATCGAATGTATCGACGGCGCACCCAAAAGTGGTGACACGGTACCGGTGCGCGACGCCGCGGGGAATTTCCTCGCGTGGGCTGCCTACAACGCCGACTCGCAGATCACTGCCCGCGTGTGGTCATGGCATGAGAGAGATGCCATCGACAAAGCGTTTTTCCACAAGCGCATCGGTGATGCATTGGCCGCTCGGCGCATGCTGGGGATCGGACGCGACAGCAACGGTATGCGCATCATCCACGGCGAATCGGACGGATTGCCCGGACTCATCGTGGATAAATACGGCGATGTTTTGGTGATGCAATTGGGAAGCGCGGGACCCGAGCATTGGCGCGACACCATCGCGGACATCTTGCAAGAACTGTGTGCGCCTGTCGCTATCTATGAGCGCTCGGATTCCGACGGACGCGAACTGGAAGGTTTGCCGAAACGCAACGGTATCGTGCGCGGCACTTTGCCAGCGACGATTGAAGTGATGGAGAACGGATTGCGCTTCGCCGTCGATGTCGCCGCAGGACAGAAGACCGGCTACTACCTCGATCAGCGCGACAACCGCGCATTCACCGGCGCCTTGGCATCCGGCCGCGATGTGCTCAACTGTTTTTGCTACACCGGCGGCTTCTCGCTCTATGCACTGCGCGGCGGCGCGAAGTCGGTGTTATCCATCGACTCTTCCCAAGAAGCTGTAGAACTCGCGCAACAGAATGTAGCCTTGAATGGATTGGATGCATCGAGAGCCGAATGGCAATGTGCCGACGTGTTCGAAGCCCTGCGCAAACTGCGCGACCAGAACCGCAAGTTCGACCTCATCGTGCTCGACCCGCCCAAGTTCGCTCCTACCGCCGCCTTCGCCGAGAAGGCATCGCGTGCGTACAAAGACATCAACCTGCTCGGCTTCAAACTGCTGCGTCCGGGTGGCTTGCTGTTCACCTATTCATGTTCGGGTGGTATCAGCGACGACCTGTTCCAGAAGATCATCGCCGGTGCGACATTGGATGCAGGAGTGGATGCGCAGATCGTGAAGAAACTGCACGCAGCACCGGATCATCCGGTGCTGCTGAGTTTCCCCGAGGGGGCGTATTTGAAGGGGCTGGTATTGAGGGTAGGTTGACCCTGTTACAATGCAACATCAGATTTGAAAGCTGGAAGTCATGGGAACAGAACTGCTGCCACAATACATACGTGACAACTACGAGGTGCATGAGTGGAAACACGCGTGCGCCATCTTGAAACAAGACTTTCCCAATGAATGGAACGATATCATTGAAGTTCTGAAAAATTTTCATTTCCGCCGCAGTTGGCTAACAGTCGGCGGGGGACGCAAGTCGAAGATCTCAGAAGCAATCGATAGCGAACTGTATTCGCGTGGCTGGGTTGAAAAACAGTTCGACACGGAAATAGTCATCGACAAGAATCGAATTGAAAGCCCAACCCATCAAGTTGATTGCTTTAAGAATCGCGTCGCACTCGAAATTGAGTGGAATAATAAAGATCCTTTTTTTGATCGCGACCTTAATAACTTCCGCCTGCTCTTCGAACTCCGTGCAGTATCTGTTGGAATTATCATCACCCGCTGCGACAACTTGCAGGACATATTCAACGAATTGGGAAGAGGCTCTAGTTTCGGCGCTTCTACAACACACATGAGTAAGTTGTTGCCACGCATCGAAGGTGGCAGCGGTGGTGGCTGCCCTGTATTGGTTATTGGCATTACCAAAAATCTCTATATTGAGGACTGAATATGACCAAGCCAAAGAAAATCATTATTTCCGAAGCAGGAGCTGATCTGTTAGCGCGCACAGCAGGTCGATCTTTTGCGACTATTTTGGCCGATCCACCTTGGCAGTTCCAGAACCGTACAGGCAAGATGGCTCCCGAGCATAAACGCCTTAACCGCTATGGGACGATGGTATTAGACGATATTCTTGCGCTCCCTGTTGCACAATTAACTGCTGACACCGCTCACCTCTATTTGTGGGTGCCTAACGCCCTCTTGCCCGAGGGATTGCGTGTTTTAGAAGCGTGGGGCTTCCAGTACAAAAGCAATTTGGTTTGGCACAAAGTACGGAAGGACGGCGGGCCGGATGGTCGCGGTGTTGGGTTCTATTTCCGAAACACAACCGAACTCATACTGTTTGGCGTAAAAGGCAAAAATGCAAGAACACTTGCTCCTGGGCGCAGCCAAGTAAATATCATCAGAAGTATGAAACGTGAACACAGCCGCAAGCCCGATGAGATGTACGAACTTGTCGAGGCATGCAGTCCTGGGCCACGGCTTGAACTCTTCGCACGAGGATCTCGTCCAGGCTGGACAACTTGGGGCAACCAAGCCGACGATTACTATCCAGATTGGCCGACCTACAGCAACCACTCTCAATCAGAATCCGAGCTACTTCTGGCCGGAACAATCTAGGCAAAAAGATGTGGCCGAATTAATGAAGTCAGCATTACATTCGGTTCATCTAGAGTTGTATTGAAATTAAGGCATGGTGGGCGATAGTCCACCATGCCTTAATGCTTTTGAATTTCTATTTTCTTTCCCCTCATCCGCCACCGAGTAGCGCAGGCTGGTCAGGGGATGTCGGCGAGCACTGTTTGAGCACGTGGCCGCGCAGCGGATCGTGCGAGTTGCGCAGCCGCCTGACTAGCCGAGCAACGCAGGGAACCTCGAAGAGGTGGCGGATTGGGGTCGCCTTCTTTTGGGTTACTTTTTCTTGGCGAAGCAAGAAAAAGTAACTAGCTGTCGGGCTACCCCCGACGGTGTTGGGTTGAAAAAAAAGCAGAATTGAACGAGTGTGCCCCCCACCCTAGTCCTCCCCCGGCGGGAGAGGGGACAAAACCCAGCGGGCTTCGCCCATCCTTCGATACGGCTACGCCTACTCAGGACGAACGGAATGACGAGCTTATTACCTGATCGTTTCCAGCCCCGCCTGTTCCCACGCGATCATGCCGCCTTGCACGTTACTCACTTGGGTAAAGCCGGCTTCTTTGAGCAAAAAGACGGCTTTGGCTGAACGTCTTCCGGAGCGGCAGACTACCGCGACGGGTTTGTTTTTATAGGCTTCGATCTCTTTCAAACGAGAACCCACTTCACCCAACGGGATGAGCTTCGCCTTTGGTGCATGGAGGGCGGAGTATTCGCTTTCCTCGCGCACATCCAACAGCAACACCCCTTGCTGGCTCATGCTATGCGCCTGCTGTACGCTCACCTCTGCAATGTCTTGCCCCATCAATCGGGGAGCGATCATTACAAGGCCGAACGCCACGATAGCTGTTATCCATTTCGACTTCGTATTCATGCTGTTCCTTTATCGGTTCGTCAGTTGTGCGCTCAATTCAACTCAATCGGTGCGCGGCAAAGCCGCTCTGCGCCCAACCCATCATGCCGCCGCGCAAGTTATAGACATTGGCGAAACCCTGTTGTTGAAGGTACATACATGCTTGTGCAGAACGCGCACCGCTGCGGCACACCATGACGAGCTTCTCGTCGCGGGACAGGTCTTGCACTTTAGATGGGAGAGTATGCAGGGGAAGCGCCTCGGCCTTGGGGACTGTGCCCATGGCGATCTCCTCCATCCCGCGCACATCGATCACACGGATGTTGTGGCTGGCATCATTGACCCATTTTGCCAACTCGTGAGCGTCTATCTCTTTGACTGAATGTCCGAACATTTCAATTCCTCCTTGGATGAACAAGGCGCGCATATTAGCAGATTCTAATATGCGCGCAAGTCCAAACAAGCAAGAAAAAAAGGAAAAGTCTTTAGTGCAGGCTGACGAAGGGTTTGAATCCCAGCTTGGATTGCAACTTCGCCGCCGCCACACGCGCTTCACCGGCATTCGCAAATGGCCCAAGGTGTACACGGGTCAATCCGTCTTTTTCATACAGTGCCAATTTCTTCCCGCCATCCCCCATGACAGCGCCCATCTTGCCCAGGAAACTTTCGGCTCCTTGTTTGGCTTTGAACGCACCGAGTTGCAAGTAGACCTTGCCGGTGGGCGCACCCGCAGTCTCAACCGGGATGACGGGTGTCGCTGGCACGACAGGCGCCGCAACCGCGGGCTCGATTTTGACCGCAGGTTCGACCGCTGCTGCGACCGGAGTATTCGCATCGACCGCGATGCTTTCGACTTCGACCTCTGCGCTGCCATTGTTGATGTATCCCAATTTGTAAGCGGCGACGTAGGAAAGATCCATGATGCGCTCATGCAAGAAAGGACCCCGATCGTTCACCCGCACGATGACGGATTTCCCTGTTGCAACATTGGTCACGCGCGCATAGCTGGGAATAGGCAGCGTCGGGTGCGCGGCGGTCATGGCATACATGTCATACACCTCGCCGATGGAGGTGTTCTGCCCGTGGAACTTCTTGCCATACCAGGAGGCGACTCCGCGCTCCTTATAGTTGCCCGTCTCCTGCAGCGGTGTGTAGGTCTTGCCGAGCGCGGAGTATTGGCGATTCGCATATTTGTGTAATGGTTCTGCCTTGGGTACCGCATCGGGGATGGCATCAAGGTTCGCCGGAACATCGGCACCCGGGCCGTCGCCTGCCAGATATCCGCCGCCCGCGGATGAACCGGACGTTGTCTGCGGGACATAGCCTCCCGATCTCAGATCGACGATGGGTGCAGCCGCACCTTGTCGTGTCTGCTGCTTTTGCGGTGCGCTGGTACACGCACTCAACAACACGGTGCCGCTCAACAACCAAACCAGTTTCGTATTCATGCCATTCCCCTCTAGGGTGTCTCAAATAATTCTAGGTCTTGACCAATCGTTGATGAGTATGGATGCTCATCAGCACACCGAAGCCCAGCATCAGCGTGAGCATGGATGTTCCGCCGTAACTCAACAATGGCAAAGGCACGCCAACCACCGGCAGAATGCCGCTGACCATGCCCATGTTGACGAAAGTATAGGTGAAGAAGGTGAGCGTGATGCTGCCCGCCATCAATCGTGTGAAGTAAGTCGAAGCATTGGCGGTGATGATGAAGCCGCGCCCGATGATGAAGATGTAGATGCCGAGCAGGATCAGGTTGCCGAGGAAGCCGAACTCTTCCGAATACACGGCAAAGATGAAATCGGTGGTGCGTTCCGGCAGGAAATCAAGATGGGTCTGCGTTCCGTTGAGATAGCCCTTGCCAAGGAAACCACCAGAACCGACGGCGATCATGCCCTGGATGGTGTGATACCCCTTGCCTAGCGCATCTTGCGAGGGGTCGAACAACATCATGATGCGATGGCGCTGATAGTCATGCAGCATGCCCCATGCAAAGGGAGCACTGGCTAATGCACCGACGAATAGCGCACCCATCACACGCCAACTCAATCCGGCAAGGAACAACACGTAGAATCCGCTGGCGGCGATGAGGATGGAAGTGCCCAAGTCGGGCTGGCGCACGATGAGTGCGACCGGCATCGCCAACAATACAGCGGCGATGAAGTGATTGCGCCAAGTGAGCGTGGCTTCATGTTTCTCGAAATACCAAGCCATCATCAACGGCACGGCGATCTTCATCAGCTCGGAAGGCTGTATGGTCGCCACGCCTATATTGAGCCAACGTCTCGCTCCGTGACTGATGTCGCCGAACAAGGCTACGCCGATGAGCAGCGCCATCCCCGCCACATACATGGGAACCGCGATACGCATCAGCCAATGCAGGGGCATGTTGGCGACGATCCACAGCGCGGTGAATGCGACCAGTATGTTGACCACCTGTCCCAATATCCGCATCCAACTGCCATCGCTCGCGCTGTACAGCAAGACCAAACTGACGAACATCAGCGCGCCCAATCCGTACAAAAGGACGGGATCGAGATGCAGCATGAAACGCTGTTTGATTTGACGTAAGTTCATCTCTAGTCTATCTCCACCCCGGGCTTCACATCGCTCTTCTTCAACGGAGTAGGCACTTTACCCAGCAGATAATAATCCAGCACCTTGCGCGCGATCGGTGCCGCGACCGAACCGCCGTGTCCGCCATTCTCTCCAAGCACCGCCAAGGCGATGCGCGGTTTATCGGCAGGCGCGAATGCAATGAACCAGGCGTGATCGCGATTGTATTCGGATATCTTGTTCGCATTGTATTTCTCACCCTGCTTCATACCGATGACCTGTGCCGTGCCCGTCTTGCCTGCGATGGAATACGATGCCCCCATGCTCGCTCCGACCGCCGTCCCCCCCGGTTGGGTGACCGCCACCATGGCACGCTTTACCAAATCCAGGTCCTCCGGCGGGATATCCAAAGTGAATAGCGGCTGCGGCTGGGTCTGCACTTCATTTGCGGCATGTTGTATCTCTTTGACCAGATGGGGGCGATAGGCGACACCATCGTTGGCAAGGGTGGCTGTCGCAAAAGCAAGTTGCAGGGGCGTGACGAGATGATAGCCCTGTCCGATACCAGCAGAGACGGTGTCCCCCGCATACCAGACTTGCTGATAGCGCTTCATCTTCCATGCCGTCGAAGGCAACAGACCGGAAACCTCGCCCTCAAGGTCGATACCCGTCTTTTTACCGAAGCCGAATTGCTCGAGAAAGTCATGCATGCGATCTATGCCCAACTCGATCGCCAGTCCGTAGTAATAGGTATCACACGAGACTTGGATCGACTTGAACATGTCGACGCGGCCATGACCGCCGACTTTCCAATCGCGGTATTGGTGCCGACTGCCTTGCAATGTGTAGTAGCCGGGATCGCCGATGGAATATCCGGGCGTTCTCGTTTTGTAATGTAATCCCGCCAAGGCCATGAAAGGTTTGATGGTGGAGCCCATCGGGTATTGTCCACGCAAAGCCCGGTTGTTGAGCGGAACATCGGGGGAGTTATTGAGTGCATCCCAACTCTCGGAATCGATCCCGTCGATGAACAGATTGGGGTCATAACCCGGCTTGCTGACGTAGGCCAGGACTTCTCCGTTATTAGGGTCGATAGCGATCAAAGCGCCGCGATAATCGCCAAATGCCTGCACGGCAATTTCTTGTAATTTGGCATCCAAGGTGAGTGTCAGATTCTTCCCCGATTGCGGTGAGGTGCGCGACAACATACGCACGGCACGTCCACCGGCATCCACTTCCACTTGCTCGAAACCGGTGATGCCATGCATCTCCTTCTCATAGCGCTGCTCGATCCCCGTTTTGCCGATGTAGTCCGAGCCCATGTAATTGGTCGCTTGCTCTTGCTCTTCCAGCTCGTCGATCTCTTGTTGGTTGATGCGCCCGATATAACCAAGCAGATGAGAGGTGACATCGGTAAATGGATACTCGCGGAACAAACGCGCTTTGATCTCTACGCCAGGGAAGCGGTAACGCTGTGCGGCAAAACGTGCCACTTCGTCGTCCGACAGTCGCGTGCGGATAGGCAAGGTTTGCAGAGAACGCCGCTCCGACATCAGTTTTTTGAAACGTCGCAGGTCTTTGGGTTTGATCTCGACCAGCTTGCCTATCTCGGCGATGGCAGCCTCCATGTCGGGCACTTTTTCCGGCGTCACCTCGAGTGTGTAACCGGAATAGTTGCGCGCCAGCACGATGCCGTTGCGGTCGGTGATGACGCCGCGGTTCGGCACGATAGGCACGACATAGATACGATTGCTTTCGGCCATCGTCTCGAAATAGTCATGCCGGATCACTTGCAGATAGAAGAAGCGGAGAAGCAGTATGAACAACATGACCGCCACAAAGCCCAAACCCAAGAACAGGCGCAGCCGGAAGAAGTAGATTTCGCGCTGATGGTCCTTCAGCTCGACCTTGCGTGTCATAGCTCGTTCTGGTCGCGACGCGGGCGGCGCAAGTTCTGCAACAACAGGGTCAGCGGCGTCCACAACAACGCAGAAGTGGCAACACCCAGGAAATATTCCCACGCCACAAACCCGCGTACTTGCCAGTGCACCATGGCATACACGGTGTAACTGGTCAGCAACAAAGCAAAGACGTGCACAGACTGTTCGCGCAGATTGAACATCTGCACCCGACGGTTAAGCACCAGACCGCCGAAGGCCAGCACCGAGTAGGCCAGCGCGTGCTGTCCAAACAAGCTGGCATCCGCCACGTCCACGAAGATGCCCAACACCCAGGCGATACCGATGCCGACGCGATGGGGTTTGTGTGTGCACCAGTACAGCAGGACAAGCCCGACGAAATCGGGACGCAACGCCAACATCCAACCGCGCCAGGGCAGCCACTCAAGCAATACAGCGACAAAGAATGTCAGCACGATGAAGCCCGTACTTGCGGGCAACAAGAATTCCCGATCTCTGGCCAAGTCGTAATTCACGGTTTGCTCCGGTTGACGTTTTTCTTAAGCCGCTTCTGCTCTTGATCCTCATTATCGGACTCAGGACGTTCCGGAAGCGGCGGCACGCTGGACACAATAAGCAAAGTGCGATGCCGATCCACGCCGGCCAGCGGCACACACACGACATGAGCGAACGGATAAGCGGGATCGCGCTCTACCTTGGTGACTTTTGCCACCGGTAAGGCGGGAGGGTAAGTACCATCCATGCCGGAGGTCACCAGCACATCGCCCACTTCGATGTCCGTATTGACCGGTTGATAGCGCAATTCCAACTCGCTGATGTTGCCGGAGCCGAACACCACGGCACGCACGCCATTGCGCACGACCTGGATCGGCACCGCAATATCTTTGTCAGTCACGAGCGTGACCTCGGAAAGCCACGGAAACACGCGCGTGACCTGCCCGACCACGCCACTGTTATCGATGACCGCCTGTCCGGCTTGCACATTGGATTGCTCGCCTTTATCCACGAACAACTTACGCTTGAAGATGTCGCGTTCGATATAGGCGATCTGCGCCAACTGCATGGTGTAGTCGGCACGCAGTTTCACCTCCAGCAAGGATCTCAACTGCGCGTTCTCCGTCTGGATGATTTGCATCTGGTTGAGTAGCGCCGCATCGGCGTCATGCTGCAGATGCAATTGCTCGTTATCCGCAACCAGATAACGTTGCAATGTGACGTATGAACCGAGGCCGCTCCAAAGCTCGCCGGGAAGAGCGGTCAATCTTTGCAGAGGATAGATGATGACGGCGATGACTTGTCGCGTCGATTCCAGATATTTGTAGCGCGCATCCACGAACAACAACAGTAGCGATAAAAATGCGAAGAACACCAGACGCGCAACCGCGCTCGGGCCGCGATTGAAGAAGCGTAGCGTGCGGGTGTCTTCCAAAGCCGGACTGATTAGTCAGTGGTGAAGATGTTGCTGTATTTATCCATGCTCTCGAGCGCCTTGCCCGAGCCGCGAACGACACAGGTCAAAGGATCGTCGGCGATGACCACAGGCAAGCCCGTCTCTTCCATGAGCAAGCGATCGAGGTCGCGCAACAGCGCGCCGCCGCCGGTCAGCACCATGCCTTTGCTGGCGATGTCCGCACCGAGTTCCGGCGGGGTCTGTTCCAGCGCGGTCTTCACCGCACTGACGATGCTGTTCAATGGATCGGTCAATGCCTCAAGGATCTCGTTGCTGGAGATGGTAAAACTGCGTGGCACACCCTCTGCGAGGTTACGGCCATTCACTTCCATCTCGCGCACTTCGCTGCCGGGGAAAGCGGAGCCGATCTGCTTCTTGATCTGCTCGGCGGTCGTCTCGCCTATGAGCATGCCGTAGTTGCGGCGGATGTAATTGATGATGGCATCGTCGAACTTGTCGCCGCCGACGCGCACGGAACCGGAGTACACCGCACCGCCCAGAGAGATCACGCCCACTTCGGTGGTACCGCCGCCGATGTCGACGACCATGGAACCGGTCGCGTCTTCCACCGGCAGATCGGCGCCGATCGCGGCAGCCATCGGCTCCTCGATCAACTCCACGCGACGTGCACCGGCACCGTATGCGGATTCACGGATGGCACGGCGTTCGACCTGGGTGGAGCCGCATGGCACACAGATGACGATGCGCGGGCTGGGGGTGAAGATGCTGGATTTGTGCACACGGCGGATGAACTGCTTGAGCATCTGCTCGGTGACAGTGAAGTCGGCGATCACACCGTCTTTCATCGGACGGATGGCGGTAATGTTACCCGGTGTACGGCCCAACATCTGCTTGGCGGCGAGACCGACTTGCTGGATCACTTTCTTGCCGTTGGGTCCGCCTTCCTGACGAATCGCCACCACGGAGGGTTCATTCAGTACGATACCTTGACCGCGCAACCAGATGAGCGTGTTCGCCGTACCGAGGTCGATTGCAAGATCGTTAGAGAAATAACCGTTGAAATAGCCGAGCATGTTGTGTCCTGTAGTCTGAATGGGGGTGCCGCGAATAGGGCGCGTATGATAACCTATCGTCCTTATTCGAATAAAGTTTTTACTATGTCTTTAAGCACTCAAGATGTTGAAAAGGTGGCGCGTTTGGCACGCTTGGCCATGACACCCGCCGAGATCGAAGCAGCGCGTTCGCAACTCTCCGGCATCTTCGGACTGATCGCCGAGATGCAGGCCGTGGATACCAAGGGCATAGAACCGATGTCCCATGCGCAGGATGTGGCACAACGCCTGCGTCCCGATGTCGTCAGCGAAACCAATCAACGCGAGGCTTTCCAAGCCATCGCCCCCCAAGTGGAAGGTGGTCTCTACCTCGTTCCGCAGGTTATTGAATAATTAACATGATCGAATCCAGCCTCTCACAGATGGGCGCGGCATTGCGCGCCAAAAAGATCTCCAGCGTCGAACTGACTCAACTCTATCTCGACCGCATCACCAAGCTGAATCCCGAGCTGAATGCCTACATCACGGTCAGGCCGGAAGCTTCTTTGGCACAGGCTAGAGCCGCCGATGCGCGCATCGCGGCAGGCACAGCCGAAGCCCTGACCGGCATCCCCTTCGGCCAGAAGGACATCTTCTGCGCCAAGGACTGGCTGACCACCTGCGGTTCCAAGATGCTGCACAACTTCGTCTCGCCCTATGACGCTCACGTCATCTCGCAATTCAACAACGCGGGTGCGGTGAGCCTCGGCAAGACCAACATGGACGAGTTCGCCATGGGCTCATCCAACGAGACCTCGCATTACGGCGCAGTAAAAAATCCTTGGGACAAGGCGCGCGTGCCCGGCGGCTCGTCCGGCGGCACCGCCTCTGCCATTGCGGCACGGCTGTGTGCGGCAGCGACCGGAACCGATACCGGCGGCTCCATCCGCCAACCTGCCGCGCTGTGCGGCATCTCCGGCTTGAAGCCCACTTATGGCGTGGTGTCGCGTTACGGCATGATCGCCTTCGCTTCCAGCCTCGACCAGGCAGGCCCGATGGGACGCAGCGCCGAAGATTTAGCGCTGATGCTGAACACCATGGCGGGATTCGACGAACGCGATTCCACCTCGCTGCAACGCGACAAGGAAGACTACGCACGCGACCTGAACAAGCCCTTGAATGGTCTGCGCATCGGCATCCCCAAGGAATTCTTCGCGGAAGGCTTGGGCAGCGATGTGGCAAAAGCGGTCGAAGCCGCCATCGCCGAATACAAGAAGCTGGGCGCGGTCATGGTCGATATCAGTCTGCCCAACACGAGACTCTCCATCCCCGTCTACTACGTGCTGGCGCCGGCAGAAGCGTCGAGCAACCTGTCACGCTTCGACGGCGTACGTTATGGATACCGCGCGCCCGAGTACAGCGACCTCGCCGACATGTACGAGAAGAGCCGCGCGCAGGGCTTTGGCGCGGAAGTGCAGCGCCGCATCATGATCGGCACTTATGTGCTGAGCCACGGCTACTACGACGCTTACTATCTGCAAGCGCAGAAGATACGTCGCCTGATTGCGCAGGACTTCACCGAAGCGTACAAACACTGTGACGTCATCATGGGGCCGACCTCGCCGTCCACCGCGTTCAAGCTGGGCGAGAAAGGTGACGATCCGGTACAGATGTATCTGTCCGACATCTACACCATCGCGGTGAATCTGGCCGGTCTGCCCGGCATGTCCATCCCCTGCGGTTTCGGCGACAACGACATGCCGGTGGGCTTGCAGATCATCGGCAACTATTTCGACGAAGCGCGCATGTTGAACGTGGCGCACCAATATCAACTGGCGACCGACTGGCACAGCCGCGCGCCGCAGGCGTAGTAAGGAAACAAAATGACTTGGGAAATCGTCATCGGACTGGAAGTACACACCCAGCTTTCGACCAACACAAAGATATTCTCCGGCGCATCGACTGCGTTTGGCGCGGAACCGAACACACAAGCGGATGCAGTGAGTATCGCCTTGCCCGGCGTGTTGCCCGTGCTGAACAAAGGTGCGGTGGAACGAGCGATCAAGTTCGGCCTCGCCACCGGTGCGCACATCGCGCCGCGCTCGGTGTTCGCGCGCAAGAATTATTTCTACCCCGATCTACCCAAGGGCTACCAGATCAGTCAGTTCGATCTGCCCGTGGTTGGACAGGGCGCACTGACCATTCAGGTCGAACCACTGTCGGGCAATGCAAAACCTTATGAGAAGACCGTGCGTATCACGCGCGCCCACTTGGAAGAGGACGCAGGCAAATCCGTACATGGCGATTCGCAGGGTGTGACCGGCATCGACCTGAACCGTGCCGGTACGCCGCTGCTGGAGATCGTGTCCGAACCCGACATGTGCTCTGCCGCCGAAGCCGTGGCCTATGCCAAAGCGCTGCACACGCTGGTGCGCTGGATCGGCATCTGCGACGGCAACATGCAGGAAGGTTCGTTCCGTTGCGACGTGAACGTGTCCGTGCGCAAGCCCGGCCAGCCGCTGGGCACGCGCCGCGAGATCAAGAACCTGAACTCGTTCAAGTTCATGCAGCAGGCCATCGACTACGAAGTGCAATGGCAGATCGACACCATAGAGAACGGCGGCAAGGTGCATCAGGCCACAATCCTGTTCAATCCCGATACCGGCGAGACGCGCGCGATGCGCAGCAAGGAAGACGCGCACGATTACCGTTATTTCCCCGATCCCGATCTATTGCCGCTGGAGATATCACCGGACTGGATTGAGCAGGTGCGCGACACTTTGCCCGAGTTGCCCCGCGAAAAATATGACCGCTACACAAACGAGTTGCTATTGTTCCCAAACGACGCAGCTGTATTAACCGCCTCTTTTGAAATAGCTCAATATTTTGAAGCTGTTTTAGCTGAGCTAAGAAGTATTCCCGACATACCCTATGCAACTCAGTCACCGGATGTAGCTAATGCTAAACATGCGGCAAATTGGGTAATTAACGATGTAAGTTCGCGACTCAATAGAGATGGCATCTCAATTGAGAATAGCCCAGTTTCACCAAAACAATTGGCCGGACTGTTGGCAAACATTTTCAAGAATATTCTTTCTGGCAAACTTGCCAAGGAAGTTTTGATGACAATGTGGGAAGAAGGCGGCGACGCGGATGCCATCATCGAAGCGAAAGGCTTGAAGCAGGTCTCCGACAGCGGCGCCATCGAAGCGCTGGTAGACGAGATCATCGCGGGCAATGCGGACAAGGTCGCGGAGTATCGCAGCGGCAAAGACAAGTTGTTCGGCTTCTTCGTCGGCCTCGCCATGAAAGCCAGCAAGGGCAAAGCCAATCCAGCGCAACTGAATGAGATACTGAAAAACAAACTCGCTTCGTAATGGCTGTTCGTCGCGTCAAATTGCTGTTTCAGAATCTTCCTGAAAAATATCCTCGTCATCTTGAAAAGGAGTATCCCCGCGTTCTGCATAAATTGATGCAACTGTGGGATCAACCACAGTTCGCGAGTTATATGCAGGATCTGCTCGTCAGCTCGCGTCCGGGGCGTCAGGGATTTTCTCCCGACGGGATGCAAGAGTTGTTGTATATCAGCAGACTTCACGACTCATGCCACAAGCAAAAGATCAAGTTGCCGCCTTTGGAAAACCCGTGGGAGTCTCTCCCGCCGGCCAATCGCACACCGCAGTCTTACCAGTTCGCACTTCAGAGTGGCGACATGAAGCAACTCCGTGTTTATCTGACCGGAGGCATCCCGCTTGATTACCACTTCGAGGATGGCGGCGGCACACCTGTCGCTATCGCCGCAGCAAGCGGACAAACTGCCGTGGTCTCACTGCTGATCAAGTTGGGGGCCCACATCAATTCCACCGACAGCGGACGCTATACCCCATTGCACTGGGCAGCTTTTTTCGGTCACTACGATGTGGCGGGTGAGCTTCTGAAGAATGGCGCCAATATCGATGCCCAGCAAAACACCGGGAGTACACCCCTAGTGCTTGCCGTGATTCGCAACCAAACCAGCATTGTCGACCTGTTGCTCAAGCATGGCGCTGACAAAAAGCTCGGCGGAAAAGATGGCACCCCGTTAAGCATTGCGCAAAGCAAGGGAGCGCAGGACATCATTGCGCTGTTGAATGGGGTTGCTCGGCAGCATCTCTACGCAGCAGCTTGAACACGCTCAGCGCGGTTGCATAGTCTCAACGAACCTCATACAGCCTGACCGTATAAAAATCGGCAAAACAATGTTCGATGTGAGGCTCTCTCGCCAATACTTTGCCCTGCTTGTGTAATGCCTCGCTCAATTTTGCACTCACATCTTCTTTCCAGAATCCCGGCAGGAAGGGTTCGAGACGACCGAATACCCAACGGGTCGGCCAGAAACGATAAAGCAAATGGCGATACGGTGTGTTGCCGTATTCGGTGATGAGCACCGAGCCGCCGCGCTTCACCACGCGGGCGATCTCGTCGTACACATGCTGACGCGCTTCAGGTGGAAGTTCGTGAAAGAGAAAGAACAGAATCACTTGGTCGAATGCATCGCTGGCATAGCCCAATGATTCCGCGTTCATGCGTGCGAGCAAACAGCGGTCAGCGACATCCGCTGTCTTGCCACGTGCCAATTCCAACTGCCCGACGGCCACATCGCACAGATGCACTTCGTTGCCGGTGCGGTGTAGCAGCGAGGGAGTGAGTTTGCCGTACACGCAGGTGAGTTGCAGCAGCCTGGCGCCGGGCTTGCGCTCGATATGCGCGAGCGTCTTATCGAGCAGGGTGTCGTATTGCCCGAACAGGATGGCATTGATGATGGGCTGGTGATCGAAGAACCAGATGCTCCTGCGCCACAGATAGGCCCACCAGTAGTGACGCGCGAGATATTCGGGAACGCCCCCTGTTTGGAATCGTTGGTAGATACGCATCGTTATCTCTTCAACAAGCCGCGCGGTTTGTGCGGTGCGTTGACGAACAGTCGGTCATACAGCCAGTTCGGCAGTCGCTGCATCACCCAACCGACGATGCCCATCTGCCACGGCACGACGGCGAACGATGTTCCGCTTTCGATGACGCGCGCCATGCGTCGTGCCGCATCGTCGGCCTCTAGAATGAAGGGCATGGGATAGGGGTTGATGTCGGTCATCGGCGTCTTGATGTAACCCGGCGCGATGGTGACCACCCTCACTCCGCTACCGCGCAACTCTACCCGCAACGATTCCAAGTAGGAGATGGCCGCGGCCTTGGAAGCCGAGTAGGCACTGGCACCGGGCAAGCCACGGAAGCCCGCCACGCTGGAGATACCAACCAGCGTCCCGCGCTTTGCTGCGTGCATGGCATGCACGAACGGTTGAAATGTCTGCACCATGCCCAGCACGTTGACATCCATCACCTGCTCGAACGCATCGAGGTCTTCCGCATACTCGGTAAGGGTGCCGACACTCACGCCCGCATTGGCGATGACGATATCCGGCACACCCGCGCGCGACACAAAATCCCGCGCTGCATATTGGATGGCCGACGCATCGCGCACATCCAGCGTGTAGCAATGCACTTGATCGGGGAATTCGGCAGTGAGGGTTTGCAACAGTTCACCGCGGCGGGCGAAAGCGGCGACGATTGCGCCGCGCTCAAGATAATGGCGCGTGAGGGCCAGACCGATGCCGCTCGACGCGCCACTTATGACAACCTTCATTAACGCTTGTTCGCCTGACGTTCCTTGCGGGCGATTTTGATGACTTCATCCAACACACGGATGGTGTCTGCAGGTTCCAGGCCGGTGATGATGTATCTACCATCGACTGCAATGGTCGGTGTGCCGCGTATACCAAACGCTTGGACCATCTGATTGCTGCGTGCGACCTTGCTTTGCAGTGAGAACGAGTTGTACGCCGCACCAAATTTGGCTTTATCCACACCGCGCTTGGCCACGAATTCAGTGATCTTGGCTTCGTCGCTCAGATCGGTGTTGTAGACGTTCCAGGCTTCGAACAGATCGTTATGCAATCTTGCACGCTGACCGATGGATTCCAAGGCGTAGAAAGCGCGCGCCATCGGCTCCCATGTATCACGGAAGATGACCGGAACCATCTGCAACTCCACATCCTTCGGCATCTTCTTTTCCCAAGCACTCAACGGACCATGCAAGTGATAGCAATGCGAGCAACCGTAGAAGAAGAACTCCAACACCTCGACCTTGCTGCCGCTTGCAGTTGGCTGTGCCGGATTGAGCACTTTGTAATCACGACCCGCGACCACTTCGGCCTGCGCTTGGGTCGCGCAAAGCAACACGAGGACGGCGAAGAATTTACCGAACAGTTTCATCCTTATCTCCTGTAGATCACTGGGCATGCAACGCGGAGGCGTTATTGATGCCATTCTGTTTCAAATTGGCGATGGCAGCATTCGCTTCAACCATCCCCTTGTACGGGCCGAGACGCACACGATGGAACACGCCTTTACCCGGAACGTCAGCTTTCTGCACGCTGGCTTCCATGCCTACGAGTGCCAGTTTCGCTTTTAGTTTCTCCGCATCGTCAGCATTCTGGAAAGCGCCTGCCTGAACAAAATACAGCGCGCTATCAACGGTCGATTTAGCCGGAGGGTTGACGGCATGAGGTATGGGTTTGGCCTGCTTGGTCACACCACCTTCGGGCTTGTCCGGTAGCACTTTATAGAACTCGAAATTCTGAGTCCCGCCAACAGCCGAAGCGGCTACCGGCGCACTCGCCGGAGCGATCTGTGGCATCACTTTCGGCGGCTCGCGTTGCTCTTTGTTGCTAAAGGAGGCCGGGTTCTTTTCCACCACATACCATGCGATGAATCCGGCAGCCGCCACACCCAGCACCATGCCGATGATCATCCCCGCGACTACTTTGGATTTTTGTGATCCGCCGCCACTCTCTTTAGCCATGTCCGTTCCTTTGTGTGGTTACATCTTCTCAGGTGCGGAGACACCCAACAAAGCCAAGCCATTTTTCAATACTTGCGCCACCGCCGCAATCAACGCCAGGCGCGCCAGCTTGAGCCTCTCATCCTCGACCAGAAAGCGCGAGGCATTATAGTAGCTGTGAAAATCGGCGGCCAATTCTTTGAGGTAGAACGCGACCAGATGCGGCGCGAGGTCTTCCGCCGCCGTCTCGATCACTTGCGGGTAGTCGATCATGCGTTGCAGCAATTGTGTTTCGTATTCGCTGTCCAGCACGCTCACATCGGCATTCAGCAAAGCCAGACGCTCGCCGCCCCACTGCGCCAGCACCGTGCTGATGCGGGCATGAGCGTATTGGATGTAGTACACCGGATTGTCGTTGCTCTGCGATTTGGCGAGATCGATATCGAACACCAGTTGCGAATCGGGATGGCGCGCGGCGAGGAAATAGCGCGTCGCGTCGCAGCCCACTTCGTCGATCAGGTCGCGCAGCGTGACGTAGCTGCCCGCGCGCTTGGATATCTTCACCTCTTCGCCGTTCTTCAGCACCGTCACCATCTGGTGCAGCACGTAGTCCGGCCAGCCCTTGGGAATGCCCGCATCCAGCGCCTGCAACCCGGCGCGCACGCGGGTAATGGTGGAGTGGTGGTCGGAACCCTGCTCATTGATGACGCGCACAAAACCGCGTTTCCATTTTTCCAGATTGTAGGCCACGTCCGGCACGAAGTAGGTGTAACCGCCGTCGCTCTTGCGCATCACGCGGTCTTTGTCGTCGCCGAAATCGGTGGTGCGCAACCACAGTGCGCCTTCCTGTTCGTAAGTGTGGCCGCTGGCGATGAGCTTCTGCACCGTGGCTTCCACCTTGCCCTCGGTATACAGCGCCGACTCCAACGAGAACACATCGAACTCCACCTGAAACGCGCGCAGATCCAGATCTTGCTCGCGGCGCAGATAGGCCACGGCGAAATGGCGGATGGCCTCGGCGTCGTTCACATCGCCCTTGCCGGTGATATGCTGATCGTCCGCCTCGACGGTCTCTTTCGCCATGTAGCTGCGCGCCACATCCATGATGTAATCGCCGCGATAACCCGACTCCGGCCAGGAAGGATCGTCCGGCGTAATGCCCTTGCAACGCAACAGCACCGACAAGGTCAAGTTGTCGATCTGCGCGCCCGCATCGTTGTAGTAAAACTCGCGTGTCACATTCCAGCCCGCCGCGTGTAGCACGTTGCATAGGCAATCGCCCACCGCCGCACCGCGGCCGTGGCCGACATGCAGCGGGCCGGTCGGGTTGGCGGAGACGAACTCCACGCCCACCTTGCGCCCGCCGCCGACATGCACATGTCCGTAGCCCGCGCCCGCCTGCAACACGCCATGCACCACGTCCTGCTTGGCGGCGGTGGTGATGAACACGTTGATGAAACCCGCACCCGCGATCTCCACCTTGTCGATGACATCGGATTTCGGCAATGCCGCGATCAGCGCGTTGGCGATGTCGCGCGGCGACTTGCGCAGCGGCTTGGCCAACTGCATCGCCAGATTGCAGGCGTAATCGCCGTGCGAGGCTTGCTTGGGTCGTTCAATAAGCACGGTCGCGCCATCATGCTCGGGCGCAACCTCGCGCAAAGCTTGCGCGAACAGATCGGACAAATGGGATTTGAAATTCAGGACTGCGGACATTGCTTTACGCCTTCAAAAGAGGCGCGGATTATAGCATTTGGGGGCAGTGCAGTTGTTTTTGAACTTGTCGCCACAGCAAAACCTGATGTGTTGTTTCGTAACCCGTTGCGGTCATTCAACTTACTCCAAAACAGTCTTTCAGAGGGTAAATAGGGAATGATCCAACCTTTCCTCATAAGCAAAGTGCGCGACCGCATCATCCATGATGGCGGGTATGCACACGTTCAACTCATCCGTCCACTCCGGATGCCAGGGTGCGTTTTTAGGTTGGGATGACATAGTTCTTCTCATTGAATAATGTCACACAGGCATCCACCACTTGCGAATCGTAATGTGTGCCGCGTCCCAGGTTGATTTCCTCCAGTGCAGCGTTGATACCCAGCCCCGGACGATAAGGGCGGTGTGAGGACATCGCCTCGACCACGTCCGCCACACACAGGATGCGCGCTTCCAGCAAAATGGCATCGCCCTTGAGTCCCTGCGGATAACCCGAGCCATCCAGCCGTTCATGGTGTTGCAACACCATATCCGCGATCGGCCACGGAAATTTCACGTTCTTCAGGATGTCGTAGCCATCCTGCGGGTGTTCCTTGATGAGCATGTATTCGATGGTGCTGAGCCTGCCGGGTTTGGAGAGGATTTCCGATGGAATATGAATCTTCCCGAGGTCGTGAATGATGGCAGCAAGATGGAGGCCCCTGAGTTGATTTTCCGACAAGCCCATTTCCCGCGCGATAGCCGTTGCCAGTTCGGCGACGCGGCGCTGATGGCCGGCAGTATAGGGGTCTCGCGCCTCTACGGTGTCCGCGATGGTCTGGATAGATTGTTCCAAGCTGTCATGCAGAATCTTGGTGTGCTGTTCATGTTCTCTGCGAGTACGCAGGGTAGTGATGCCATAGGCCAGATCGTTGGTCAACTCCTCCAGCAGCCGCACCTCCTCCTCGTCGAAAGCATTCACATCGGATGAAAAGATGCTCAAACCGCCAAATGTCCTGCCACCCCCCGTGAGGGGCAGCGCGATATTTGAGACATTGCCGCGCGTCAGCGCGGCATCCTTCCAGGCTTTGAATCCAGGGTCGACGGCAATGTCGCGGCAAATCTGCGGAGTTCTACTGCGAATAGCCCTGGTGAGAGGAACAGCTTGCTCCGTGGCTGCCCAGCTCATGATCTGCCCAGAATAATAGCTATCCTTTATGCCAGCCCATGCCATGGGCTTGATACTCTCTCCCGAGTCGTCCTCGGCATAATAGACTGCCGCCATGCTGTAGCCACCCTGCTCCACGATGACGTCCACAACCTCTTGCAGCAATTCATCCTCTCTCATCGCACGCACCAGCGCCAGATTGCCAGCCGAGAGCGTCTTGAGCGCACGGTTAGCGCGGCGTAGCGATTCTTCTGCTTTTTTGCGCTCGGTGATGTTGCGCGACGAACTAAGAATGATCTTCCGTCCGCCTGACTCGATAATGAGGGAAGTGACTTCGATCGGCATGATGGAACCGTCCTTGCAGCGGTGTGCAGCCTCAAAGGTGTTTGTACCTTGCTCCATCAACTCCACGATCTTGGCTTCAATGAATTTCTCGTACGCCGGCACATCAAGCGCATGCAAATTCATTGCCATCAGTTCGTCGCGGGTGTAACCGCGTGTTTTCCAAGCCGCTTCATTCAGATAGATAAAGTTGCCATCAAAATCAAAGGCCATGATCGAGTCGGCGGTGTTGTCCAAGAGCTGCGAGCTTAAGAGTAGCCTTTCTTCGGCCACCTTGCGTTCGGTGATGTCCGTCATGATTACGACGATTCCGGTAGGTTTCCCGGATGGATCTCGCAAGACACTCCCTGCTGTTTCGCCCCTAAACTGGCTGCCATCTTTTCGCAACATCGTGAGCTCGACATTGTGCATGGCTCCTCGGGAGACAAGATCCCCCAGCAGTTCTCTCGCATGTTGACGTTCGTTCTCAACAACAAGGTTGAACCCGCTTGTACCGAGCAGCTCTTCTTTGTTTGAGTAACCGTGCAGATTAACGGTTGTCTGATTACACTCGGCTACCATTCCGTTCAGGTCGACCAAATAGATGGCGTTCGGAGATGAGTCAAATATATTTTGTATTTTCTCTTGTGTTGCTCTGAGCTTATTCTCCGTATTCTTGCGCTCGCTAATGTCGCGCACCGTTGCTTGTACTGATACTTGTCCTTCCAACTCCATACGGGTAAGCAGCACATCTGCGGGAAACGGCATTCCGTCGATACGCTGGTGTTCCCACTCAAAGAAATGCGAGCCTTCTCGCATGGCCGTCGCGATCATCTCCTGTGCCTTTTCGACTGAGGAGCGTCCGTCGGGCTGTCGGTCCGGCGAAACATTCCACGGCCCGAGCGCGGTGAATTCGCTTACACTTGCTGCCCCAAACAATTGCAGGGTCGCAGTGTTCGCGCTGGTGAACTTCCACGATGGAGGCGCTAGCATCATCAATGCATCGCGAGAGCTTTCGAACAGCAACCGGTGTTTTTCTTCGCTAGCGCGAAGCTGTGCTTCCGAATGCTTGCGCTCGGTGACATCCAGCCCTACGGAAAGCAAGCCTGTGGTATTGCCTGCCACATCCTTCAACGTCTTGTCATACCATTCAATCAGCCGTTGCGGGCCATCCTTGGTGAGGAGTGCAGTGACATTTCCACGCGTTTGAATATCCTGAATGGCTCCGAGAAACAACGCCCTCGTTTCTTCCCTCTCTGATTCGGCAAGAAACGTGCTGAACCAATCCTTTCCTCTAACCTCATTCAAGGAATAACCTGTCAGGTCTTCCATGTAACGGTTGAAGCGAACGATCTGACCTTGCGGGTTTAGCACCAGTATGATGACCTGTGCGGTATCCACCATCCCATCGGAGAAATCCCGTTCCTGTTGCAGCAAAGATTCAGATTGCTTGCGCGCAGTGATGTCTTCGAGGATATGCACGGAATAGAGATATGCACCCTGCTCGTCCTTAATGGAAAATGAACGAGAGAGGTAAGTCGCATCGCCGACCATCACTTCTTCTTCTTCTTCTTCTTCTTCTGCTTTTTTCATTGCGCGCATAGAGAACGGCAACGGGCCAGCGGTTTTCGGGAAGATCTCGTAGTAGGGTTGGCCGATGATCTGCTTGAAGGGAATCCCGGCGCATCGCTGGTAAGCCTTGTTGCAACGCAGAATGCGGAAATCTTTGTCATGTAGGAAAATGAGGTCGTCCACCGCATCCAGCGCAGCCACCCATTCCTGATGCGCCTGTTCGACCTGCTTGAGCGCTTTCTCCAGTTCCTCGCTCAGCGCTTTGGTGGAAGCGTTCATGATGCCACCTCATGTTCTTTCGCCTGAACAAGCCGCACGTGCAAATCCACGCCCCGCGTTCCCGCCTCGGTCACACTGGCATAACGGCAATAGACAATATTTATAAACAGCACGCAGAGTAGCGTGTTCTGGGGAAACGCGGGCACTTCGATAGCATCGAATGGTTGACGCCAGATTTCGGTGTTCATTGTCATGCTCTCCGGCTGGACAGTAACACCCTCCTCCTACATTTTGTTTTTTTTGATTATGAACTTATGTAGAACAAATACAAACCACAAAGTCGAACTGTGTGCAAAAGCGGACTTCTGTATCTTTTGAGCGTTCCAATTCAAAAGCCAAAATTCAAAAGGGTCGGGTTCGCAATGTTTTTCAAACTCATCAATCCGCCGCAGGCAACCGAATCGTATACTGCCCCGACTTCTCATCACGCATCAGCGTTAGCAATTTGTTCTTCTGCGCATCTTCCATCAGCTCCCGGAACGAACGGTAACCATAGAATGATTCGTTGAAGCCGGGCCTGCGCCGCTGCATGGTGGTCTTAACCATGGAGCCCCAGAGTTTCTCGTCCGATCCGCGTTCGGAAATGAGGCCTTCGACGGTCTCCACTAGGAAGTCCATCGCCTCTTGCTTCTTGTCTTCGTCGCTCCTGGCTGCGGCCGGTTTTGCGGTTTCAGCTTTCACTTTGGCCGGCGCTTTCTTGGCGGCCTGTTTCTTCTTCGCCTCCTGTACGCGCACGAGGTCGTCGTAGAAGATGAATTCGTCGCAGTTGGCGGAGAGCAGGTCGGAGGTGGAATCCTTCACGCCGATGCCGATGACGTATTTGTTGCTCTCGCGCAGCTTGGAGACCAGCGGCGAAAAATCGGAATCGCCGCTGATGATGACGAAAGTGTCCACATGGGCCTTGGTGTAACACAGGTCTAGCGCATC
>JARCRR010000022.1 GCA_029850565.1 Gallionella sp.
CGCAGCACTCATGCCCCCGCCGATCACCACATCGCCCACATCGATGACCTTGGCGATATGAGCCAAAGCACTGGCGAGATATTCACCTGCTCGTTCAAAGGCGCGGACGGCCATGGCATCTTGCTGTAGAGCCGCTTGAGCGATGTCAGAAGCACCGAGAGTTCGCCCCGTCAACTCGGCATAGGTCTGCACCACCCCATTGGTCGAGGCGTATTGCTCCAAGCACCCCCGATTGCCGCAGCCACATAAACGCCCATCGCGTTCGACAGTGAGATGCCCGATCTCCATAGCGACCCCATGCACACCGCCATGCAAGCCACCTTGCAGCACCAAACCGCCACCGACACCTGTGCCCAGACCGAGATAGACCAAGTCACCATCCTCCTGTCCAGACAAAGCATATTCGCCGTAAGCTGCGGCAGAAGCATCGTTCTCCAAAGCGACAGGTAAGCCACTGTGTCTTTCCAAAGGCGTGATGATGTCGGCATTCGACAGATTGGGAAGGTTAGGCGAAGAGATGATCTGCCTTGATGAGGGGTCTATGAAACCGGGGAAACCGATACCGATGGCACGAATGGCCGGATAAGCGGCTCGCGCCTCTGCCACCGCCTCGTTTAAAGTGGTGGTGACGGTATCCAGCGCTTCGCTAGCGGACTGCCTGCGACATACTCCGGAGAAATCTGCCTGGAAGCGCTTCTCCCATACCACCCGCAAGTCTTGCACCACCCCTAGACGGAAGTTGGTCCCGCCTACGTCGATGCCGATGAAGACCTCAGGCACTTGCCTAAGCCCCATCGGAGCGGCGCATCGTACCACCCGCTGCGGGATCTCCACCGCCGACGCTGATGACATGCTGCAAATCGACAGGGGCTGGTAGCTTGAGCAAACGATAGAGATTGGCCAGGTTCTGCCTGAACAAGAGATCGAAAGATGAGACGCTCTGCGCCGAGTTGTAGTCACCGAACCACCAGAACCAGTCCGAACCCTCACAATCGGCGAGTTGCTCGGTCGCCAGGCGCAGCTCTTCTGCATTCAGTCGCCCACTGTTGGTCACGATGTCGTAGCTGCGCTTGGCTTCGCACAACAGATCCCAACCGCGGTTCTTGTCGGACGAGCCGATCCATGTACTGAACGTACCGTAGACCCAACTACCCGAGACCAGTTGCTTCAATTTGCCCGTCTCGGCGGTCGACTTCTTGGATTCGATCCCCTTGACGCATTCATCGAATGTGGTGGTTTGGATGAAGGGATGTTTCTCCAGCTTGGCGTACAGCTCGGACAGGAAGTAATAGCCGTTGTACGGGAAATATTCCCATGCGTTCTCGCCATCCAAGATCACCGATACGACCGGATCATGCTCGCCATGTGAGTGGCGATATATCTCTTCCAAGTGGTGCACCATATCCGCAGCGGCATCGTCGCCTTTCCATTTCGCGTATTCGAAACCGATGCGGTCAGACAATTGATCATCACGGAAGAAGCAATACACCGGCTTGGCCATATCCTCCATCACGTAGGGCTTGTATAGATAGGACGACTTGTCCGGCAAGCTATTGCCATTCATCTCGCGTTGCAGGCTATGCGCCAGTACGGCTTGTCCTGTCGCCGTCCATTTGCAGCCATGCTCTCCCAACAATTTCAAGGTCGGACGCGAAAGGCTTCCTTCCGAGGGCCACATCCCGTTCGGTTTGACACCGAAATGTCGCTGATGGCTTTCCACTGCTTTGGCCAAGTGTGATTGTGCACGGCGCAACCCGCCCGGGTAATAACTCGCTTGCGGTAGTGGCGCATTCGGCTCGCTCTCGCGCGCCGAATTGAAATCCAGCAACAAAGGCAGGATGGGATGGTTGTATGGTGTGGTCGATATCTCCACCTGCCCGCGATCAGAAAGTGCCTTGTATCGCGGGATCACGCCCGCGATTAATTCACCGATCAGCTTGAACAACTCCATGCGCTCGTCAAAGGTAAACTGGCTGCCTTTGGTCATCAGACGCGCGATGACCTCATTCTCGCGGCGCACACTCTCACCCATCCAGACCAAGTGATACCACACCAACAGATCGGCCATATATTGGCCGGACAGATAGGTCACCGACTCTCTTCCACGACCCTCCATCATCTTTTGCAGATCGAACAGATGTTGATAGGCACGATAGGGTTGCAACATCTTGGTGTGGTTGCTCTTGAAGCAACTGTCCAGAATATGCAAACGATCTTGATCGTTCAAATCATCCAGCCGCTCCAGACACAACATCTTGAGCAAACCGTCCTTCACCCTGCCCGATTTGAACTGTTGCTCGTAATCCAACAATTGCTCGACGAGGATAGGCACGAAATTCACCACCGCTTTGGCCTTGGGGTGCTTCTCCAAGTGATAAGCCATGTCGGTGTAATCCTTCATGGCGTGCAGATAGGTCCAAGGCAGGACGAACTCGCCAGTCAGGTAATTACGGTAGTCCGGTTGGTGCATATGCCAACACAGAACGAGTTGCAGTTTCTTTTCGGATGTCTTTTTGACGTTGTTTCGATGCAGCATAGGTATTTTTTCGTTATTGATTCTTATCGAACGTGGTGGATAGATTGGCCCAACATATCCGGCGTGACGAGCGTGATGCCGTTCTTGGAGACATGGAAACGTTTCGCGTCTTCCTCACGGTTGAAGCCGATCTGCATACCATCGGGTATCTCGCATTTGTTATCCAACACCACCCGATGCAACTTCACGTTGTGTCCGATCCGGCATCCGGACAACACCACCGAGTCCGTCACCACGCTGCGCTCGCCGATGCGAACATCGGAGAACAGGAGTGAGTGCTGCACGCGTGCACCGCTGATGATGCAACCACCCGAGACCATGGAATCGATGGCTTCTCCGCGTCTATCGTCATCATTGAACACGAACTTGGCGGGAGGCAACTGCTCTTGATAGG
>JARCRR010000023.1 GCA_029850565.1 Gallionella sp.
CTTGGCTACGGCGTGGCAACGCGGTGATCTATACGCTTGGCACGAGGTGTTGCAACACTTGGAGCGGGAAGTGATGCAGCCGCTTTGGCAAGCCATCCGGCAGGGACGCTTGCAGACATTGACGCTCGACGCGCTCTCCGAATCCGAGACGCGTCGATTCGTATTCGATCGTTCGGCAAGCTGGAAACTTTGGCGCAGGGCAACATCACTAGCAGACCATGTTGTGTAGAATCGCAACAAATATTAAGTGGGGTGAGCGATGAATTTTTGGACTGAGGCGACGAATTTCTTCTGGGGGCAGGAATCATTTACCTTGCTGGTGATGGTGATTGGTGTCTTCACGCTGTTGTTCTACTTCCGCACCGAAGATCGTGCCAGTCTGATCAACACGCTTGGTTTCTATTTTGTGTGTCTGTTTGGTCTGTCCATTAGCGGTGTCGTACATGCCTTGGAATTCTTGCGTGCGGGCGACATCCTGCATGAGGTCTTCACCATTGGTTCGGGTATTGCCATCATTCGCTTGTTGGGACAGTTGGTGTTTCGACTTATCTTGCCGGCTGTCAGACTTACGCCGCCTCGTATCACTGAAGACCTGTTCGTGATCGTCGCGTATGTCGCTTGGTTCATGGTGCGCCTGCGCTATGCCGGTCTCGATCTCAGCAGCATCTTGGCGACATCGGCGGTGATCACGGCAGTGATCGCCTTCGCCATGCAGGATACCTTGGGCAATATCCTGGGCGGTTTGGCACTTCAGCTCGACAACTCGGTCGAGGTCGGTGATTGGATCAAGGTGGATGACATCTCCGGCAAGGTAGTGGACATACGTTGGCGCTCTACATTGGTTGAGACACGCAATTGGGAAACAGTGGTTTTCCCCAACAGCCAACTGATGAAGAACAAGTTCCTGGTTCTGGGCAGGCGTACTGACCAGCCTGTCCAATGGCGTCGCTGGGTATGGTTCAACGTAGGAATGGATATTTCTCCTTCCAAAGTCATCAATGTGGTCGAAACGGCCATCCTGAACACGGATATCGCGAATGTCGCCAAGAACCCTCAGCCCAACTGCGTGTTGATGGATATGGACAACAAAGGTTATGCGCGCTATGCACTGCGTTACTGGCTGACCGATCTGGCGCCTGACGATCCGACAGATGGAGCGTTACGCTGGCACATCATGACGGCACTTCAGCGTGCGGGGCTGAAACTGGCGATGGAGGAACGCAGTATCCACATCACCAAAGAGAATGAGAAGTACGATGAGGCGATCCATCAGCGCGAGGTGTTGTTGCGCATCAAGACTCTGCGCCGTGTCGAATTGTTCTCGGCGATGACCGATGCGGAATTGAAGTCGTTGGCAGAGCGGCTGCGTTACTCGCCGTTCTCGCGCGGTAACGTCATCACCCAGCAGGGGGATGAGCGATCACATTGGCTGTATATCATCATCAACGGAGAAGCCGATGTCCTGCTGAATACCCCTGATGGGAGTAAACGTCTGCTCAATACGCTAGGCAAGGGCAGCTTCTTTGGTGAGATGGCACTATTGACCGGGGCGCCGCGTCGAGCCTCAGTGATGGCGAAGACCGATGTCGAGTGTTATCGCTTGGACAAAGAGGCTTTTGAAGAGATATTGCTGGCACGCCCCACCATTGCAGACGAAGTCTCACATATCTTGGCGGTGCGTACCGCTCAATTGGACAGTGCGGCGCAAGACATCGGAGCTGCGGCACAGCGCGATCTATTGCAAAGTCGCAGTGAGATATTGGCTACCATCAAACGCTTTTTTTCGCTCAATATTTAGCTTGGACGTGCTCATGTTGTATCATGCAGCCTGCCTTTGAAACATAGAGACACTGAATATGAAACTGACCTTTCTGGATTTCGAACAATCCGTCTCCGAGTTGGAGAACAAGATCGAACAATTGCGCTATGTGCAGGACGACTCTGCACTGGACATCTCTGACGAGATCGAGCGTCTGCAAAAGAAGAGCCAAACGCTGACCAAAGACATCTACGCCAAGCTGACACCCTGGCAGATATCGCAGGTGTCACGTCATCCGCAGCGCCCGTACACCTTGGATTACATCGAGCATCTGTTCACGGACTTCGAAGAACTGCATGGTGACCGTGCCTATGCCGACGATGCCGCTATCGTGGGTGGTTTGGCCCGTTTCAATGGTCAGAGCGTGATGGTCATCGGTCACCAAAAAGGCCGCGACACCAAAGAGCGCCAATATCGCAATTTCGGCATGCCCCGTCCCGAGGGTTATCGCAAGGCGATGCGCCTGATGCGCTTGGCGGAGAAGTTCGGCATCCCCATCATGACCTTCATCGACACCCCGGGTGCCTATCCCGGCGTGGGCGCAGAAGAACGCGGACAATCGGAGGCCATCGGTAAGAACCTCTACGTGATGGCGGAGCTGCGTACACCGATCATTTGCACCATCATCGGCGAAGGCGGTTCGGGCGGTGCGCTGGCGGTTGCTGTGGGTGATGCGATGCTGATGTTGCAATATGCGACTTATTCCGTCATCTCGCCTGAAGGTTGCGCTTCCATCTTGTGGAAGAGCGCTTCCAAAGCGGAAGAGGCTGCCGACACATTGGCCATCACGGCGACTCGCCTGAAGGCCTTGGGCTTGGTGGACAAGATCGTGAGTGAGCCGCTGGGTGGTGCACACCGTGATTACCAAGCGACCATGCAGAACGTCAAAAAGGCGTTGGCCGATGCGCTCAAACAAGCTCAAAGCAAGCCCACTGGCGATCTGCTACAAGAGCGCTTCAACCGCTTGATGGGTTATGGCAAGTTCAAGGAAATCGAACTTAGCTGAGTCTGTTGCGGCGCGACTGGCGCCGCTTCTTCCACCACACAGCAATATCCTCGTCGGCTTGAGCGGCGGAATGGATTCCGTCGTTCTGCTACACCTGCTTCATACGATCGCGCCCCGTTTCCAGTGGCGACTTTTCGCTCTGCACGTTCACCATGGCATCAGCCCCAATGCGGATGCCTGGGCTGAATTTTGCACCGGCCTTTGCACGCGGTACGGTGTCCCCTTGCAAGTCGAACGTGTCGACATCACTCCTTTCAGAGATGGACATGGTATCGAGGCTGCCGCCCGCAAGTTGCGGCATGCGGCATTCCTGAAACAAGCATGCGATTTCGTTGCGCTTGCTCACCACGCGGATGATCAGGCCGAGACCCTGTTGCTGCAATTGTTGCGTGGTGCCGGGGTGAAAGGCGTGTCGGCGATGCCTTTGCTGAAACCGGCCAGCCTCCAGATGCATGCCACGGTGCGCCCGTTGCTGGATGTCTCGCGCGAACGATTGAGCGAATACGCCGCCCAACATGGACTGGCATGGATCGAAGACGAGAGCAATGCCGATGTGCGCTATCCGCGCAATTTCTTGCGCCATCGGGTTCTCCCCGCGTTACAAGAAAGATTCCCTGAATACCGGGAGACGCTTGCGCGCAGTGCGCAACATTTTTCTGAGGCCGGTCAGTTGATGGATGAATTGGCGCAAATCGATTCCCTTGCAGTTTTCGACGGTGTGACACTTGAAGTGAATGCTTTACGTGCGTTGAGTCCCTCGCGCGCAAAAAACCTGCTGCGATATTTCTTGCACAGACGAGGGGCGGTCATGCCGCAGTCGGTTCAACTCGAGGATATGTTGCGCCAACTGTGTGAGGCTCGCGAAGATGCGGCCGTGTGTGTGGATTTTGGCGACTGGCAAGTGCGGCGCTACCAAGACAATGCTTATGCGATGCCGGCTTTGGGCGGATTCGATCCGAACACCGTGTTGAATTGGTCGGGAGAAGCTGAGCTTCCATGGTCTGCGTTGAGCGCACGTCTGGTGTTCAACCGGTCGTTCGGATGTGGTATCAGTCTCGACAAACTAAAAGGCGCTCAGATCTCATTGCGTCTACGTTCCGGAGGTGAATGTTTACGCCTGCATTCCAATGGCGCGAATCGCAGTTTGAAGAACATCCTGCAGGAGAATCACATCCCGCCGTGGCGTCGAGAGCGCCTGCCGCTGTTGTATTGCGGTGATGAATTGGTGGCGGTGATCGGGGTGGCGATTCATGCCGATTATCGGGCCAACCAAGGAGAAGAGGGCCTGTTGGTGACTTTGGAATAATTGGACTATGATGCGCCGACAATAAGAAGTCGTACCAGTGTCGCTAATTCAATCAGGGAGAAAAACATGAAAATAGTAAGCGCGTTGTGTAGTGCCTTGTTGTTCAGTTTCGCCCTTTCCGCTTCAGCCGAACCCATCGTCATCAAATTCAGCCACGTCGTTGCCAACAGCACTCCTAAAGGAAAGGCTGCCGAGTTCTTTGCGAAACGCGCTGCCGAATTGACCAAGGACAAAGTCAAAGTAGAGGTCTATGCGAATAGCTCCTTGTACAAAGACAAGGAGGAGATGGAGGCCTTGCAGATCGGTGCGGTGCAGATGTTGGCACCCTCACTGGCCAAGTTCGGTCCGCTCGGCGTCAAAGAGTTCGAGGCTTTCGATTTCCCCTTCATCTTTGACGACACTGCGGATCTGCACAAAGTCACCCAAGGTCCGATCGGTGCCTCCTTGCTGGCCAAACTGGAGCCGAAAGGAATCAAGGGGTTGGCCTTCTGGGACAACGGTTTCAAATCCTTCTCTGCAAATACACCCATCAAGTCTCCTGCCGACCTCAAAGGTAAAAAGATGCGTATCCAGTCTTCCAAGGTGCTGGATGAGGAGATGCGTTCTGTCGGTGCATTGCCGCAAGTGATGGCCTTCTCCGAGGTCTATCAAGCCCTGTCCACCGGCGTGGTGGATGGTACCGAAAACCCTATCTCCAATCTGTACACGCAGAAGATGCACGAAGTCCAAAAACATCTGACTTTGACCAATCACGGTTACCTTGGCTACGCAGTCATCGTCAACAAGAAATTCTGGGATGAGTTGCCTGCGGACATCCGCGGCAAGCTGGAACAAGCGATGAAGGAAGCCACCGTCTACGCCAACAAGATCGCTCAAGAAGAGAATGACAACGCGCTTGCCGAAGTGAGAAAGAGCGGCAGGACCGAGGTCTATACGCCGACCAAAGAAGAGCGGATGGCTTTCAAAAAGGCGATGGCACCTGTCCATACCAAGATGGCCGATCGTGTCGGAAGTGACTTGTTGCAGTCCATCTACAAAGAAACAGGCTTCGACCCAAGCAAGCTGTAATCAACGACGTCTAACTGCCAGTGCTGTATGACTGGCGGTTAGACGCGACTTTCACTCAGTAGACTTGCGCTAATCAGGGGGAGCTGTTCGTGAAATATCTCGATCATCTTGAGGAGTGGTTCATCACGCTTCTCATGGCAGCAGCGACATTGATCATTTTTGTCGCCGTCGTCCATCGTTATGCGGCCAGCAACACCGGCAGTATTCCTGCTTTGCAAGATTGGCTGCTGACGCTGAATTTCACTTGGGCGCAGGAACTCACCATCATCATGTTCGTGTGGATGGCGAAGTTCGGTGCGGCTTACGGAGTGCGCACCGGCATCCACGTCGGGGTCGATGTGTTGATCAACCGGCTCGACGAGAAGATGCGCGGTAAGTTCATCGTGTTCGGACTGCTTTCCGGCGCTCTCTTCACTGTCGTAGTGGCTTCCCTCGGTGCTTATTTTGTTTGGGAGAACGGTGCCCACTATGCCTTCCTTCATCTGACGGGTAGTCCGATAGGGGATGTGCCGGAAGGCCCGACGACGCCGGACCTTGAATGGCCGACTTGGATCGTCTATTCGGCCATCCCGCTGGGTACGAGTCTGATGTGCTTTCGCTTCCTGCAGGTGCTGGTGAGTTTCCTCAAGACGGGTGAACTTCCTCACCACGATCACGGGCACGTTGATGGTCTGGAC
>JARCRR010000024.1 GCA_029850565.1 Gallionella sp.
GGCTGGTCGATCGACTGGTCGCGCGAGCTCTCGACGGCCGAGCCCGAGTACTACCGCTGGACGCAGTGGATCTTCCTGCTGCTGTTCGAACGCGGGCTGGCCTACAAGCGCGAGGCGCCGGTCAACTGGTGCCCGGTCGACCAGACGGTGCTGGCGAACGAGCAGGTCATCGACGGCCGTGGCTGGCGCTCCGGCGCCATTGTCGAGAAGCGCGACATCCCGATGTATTTCTTCCGCATCACGCAATACGCCGACGAATTGCTCAAAGACCTCGACACGCTCTCCGGCTGGCCGGAGCAGGTGAAGACCATGCAGGCCAACTGGATCGGCAAGAGCTACGGCGTGCGTTTCGCCTTTCCCTATGAGATGGATGGCAAGCAGGACAAATTGTGGGTGTACACCACGCGCGCCGACACCATCATGGGCGTGACTTTCGTCGCCGTGGCGGCCGAACATCCGCTGGCAACTTACGCCGCGCAGAAGAACCCGGCGCTGGCCGCCTTCATCGAAGGCTGCAAACACGGCGGCGTGGCCGAGGCCGACCTCGCCACCATGGAAAAGAAAGGCATGCCCACGGATATCAACGTCACGCACCCGCTCACCGGCGAACAGGTGCCGGTATGGGTCGGCAACTACGTGCTGATGGGTTATGGCGAAGGCGCGGTGATGGCGGTGCCGGCGCATGACGAGCGTGATTTCCATTTCGCCAAAGGACATGGATTACCAATCAAGGATGTAATTTATTTGCGCAAATCAGAAGAGGTGCGTGCTGACATGGCAGCAGCTATGCGTAGAGTTACTCCAACGCCGTCTGAGGGACAGATTGCTGAAGAACTGGAGTTGCAGGAAAACATTTTTTCAGAAGCTTTTTGGCAAGAGTGGTATGCCTCCAAAGATGGGGTATGCATCAACTCAGGAAAATATGATGGCCTCGGATATACCGCAGCCGTGGATGCCATTGCCGCCGACCTGAGCGCCAAAGGCTTGGGCGAAAAGAAGACGCAGTTCCGTCTGCGCGACTGGGGCATCTCGCGCCAGCGTTACTGGGGCTGCCCCATCCCCATCATCCATTGCCCGAGTTGCGGCGATGTGTCGGTGCCGGATGAGCAACTGCCTGTGGTGTTGCCCGAGAACGTGGTGCCGGATGGTGCGGGTTCGCCGCTGGCGAAGATGCCGGAATTCTACGAATGCACCTGCCCCACGTGCGGCGGTAAAGCACGGCGCGAGACCGACACCATGGACACCTTCGTGGAATCGTCCTGGTACTACGCCCGTTACGCCAGCCCGCAGTGCGACACGGGCATGGTGGACAAAGCGGCCGCGCAAAAATGGCTGCCCGTCGATCAATACATCGGCGGCATCGAACACGCCATCCTGCACCTGCTGTACGCTCGCTTCTTCCACAAGCTGATGCGCGACGAAGGCCTGGTGCAGGGCGATGAGCCGTTCGTCAATCTGCTTACCCAAGGCATGGTGGTCGCACCGACGTTCTATCGCGAGCTTGATGGCGGCAAGAAGCAGTGGATCAACCCCGCCGACGTGGATGTAGAAGTCGACACCAAGGCGCGCCCACTGGGTGCGAAGCTGAAGAGCGACGGCTTGCCTGTCATTATCGGCGGCACGGAGAAGATGTCGAAGTCGAAGAACAACGGTGTCGATCCGCAAGCCATCATCGACGCCTATGGCGCGGACACTGCACGCTTGTTCATGATGTTCGCCGCTCCGCCCGACCAGCAGTTGGAGTGGTCGGATGCGGGCGTGGAAGGCGCATTCCGCTTTCTCAAGCGCGTGTGGAAAGCGGTGCACGAACATGTCGAGAAGGGGATGGTCGAGGTTTACAGCAGTGGTGAGTTGAGTGCGAAAGCCAAAGCGTTGCGCCTGCAACTGCACCAGACCATACAGAAGATCGACGACGACTACGGTCGCCGCAAGACCTTCAACACCGCTATCGCCGCCACGATGGAGCTGCTCAATGCTTTGGGCAAGTTCGACGAAGACACGCCTGTCGCACGCAGTGTGGCGCAAGAGGTGTTGGAGAACACCGTGCTGTTGCTCACCCCCATCGTGCCGCATATCGGCGAAGCACTTTGGTCTGCTTTACGCCCGGGTAGCCAGTTGCGCAATCATGCTTTTCCCAAGGCAGATGCGGCTGCTCTGGTACAAGATGAGATTGAGTTGGTGATTCAAGTGAACGGTAAGTTACGCGGCAACCTTCGCGTCTCCAAAGATGCGGACAAAGCGACCATCGAGCAACTGGCATTGGCGCATGAGGCTGTGCAAAAACAACTTGCCGGTGCGGCGGCGAAGAAGATCATCGTCGTGCCGGGAAGGCTGGTCAACGTGGTCGTATGATAAAAAACATGACGCGAACGCTATTGCTGTTCACGCTGTTTGCATTAAGCGCGTGCGGCTTTCATCTACGCGGCAGTCAGCTCAGCGACATGGCGTTCGCATTCAAGTCTCTCTACCTCAAGGTGCCTGCCGAGACACAGTTCGTCATTGATCTGCGCACAGCTTTGAATGCAAACAAAGTCGCGGTGACGCCTACATCGGATACTGCCGAATTGGTGCTTGAAGTCGTGTCGGAGCAGACCAACAAGAACATCCTGTCTCTGTCCGGCAGTGGCCGTGTCCAGGAATACCAACTCATCTACCGCGTCTCTCTGCGCGCCTACGACAACAAACGTGTCGATTGGCTACCTCCCGAAGAGATCATGCTCACGCGCATCTTGGCTTATGACGATGCGCAGATCCTTGCCAAGGAGCAGGAAGAGGCGCAGCTCTACAGAGACATGCGCACCGATGCGGTAGGGCAAGCCATACGCCGCTTGAATCGAGCCAAGCCACAGTTGTAAGCCCCATGAGAATCTCGAGCGAAGACCTGCCGCAACATCTGAAACGGGGACTCGGGTCGCTCTACGTCATCCACGGCGAGGCCTTGTTGCTCGCCATCGAAGCGGCCGATGCCATCCGCAACGCGGCACGCGAAGCTGGGTACACCGAACGCGAGACCATCATCGCGGAGCAATATTTCAAATGGGGCGAGTTACGCAACAGCGCGCAGAGCATGTCGCTGTTCTCATCGCGCAAGGTGATCGACTTGCGCATCCCCTCTGGCAAGCCCGGCGTGGAAGGAGCACAAGCGTTGCAAGACCATTGCGAGCACCTCGATCCGGATACGCTCACGCTCATCTCGCTGCCGAAACTCGAAGGCACCGCTTTCAAGAGCAAATGGTTCGCCGTGCTGGAAGAACACGGCACGGTCATCAGCGCGGATGAGGTCTCCCTTGCTGCGCTACCTGTCTGGATCGCCGGAAGATTGAGGAGGCAAGGTCAAGCAGCCGACGCCGATACGTTGAAGTTCCTGGCAGACAAGGTGGAAGGCAATCTGCTGGCGGCCTATCAGGAGATACAGAAACTCGCCCTGCTGTTTCCCGAAGGCGCGCTGACCTTCGACCAAGTCAAAGACTCGGTGATGGACGTGGCGCGCTACGACGTATTCAAACTTTCAGAGGCCATGTTGGCGGGCGATGCCGAACGCTACGCGCGCATCCTTGAGGGTCTGCGTGCAGAGGGAACCGCCACCGTGCTCATCTTGTGGTCGATCGCCGAAGACATCCGCGCACTGGCAAAGGTCTCCCGCGCCATGCAACAGAGTGGCAATCTGGCGGGTGCGTTGCGCGATGCGCGGGTGTGGGGAGCAAAGCAAAAACTGATCGAACGCGCAGTGCGCCGCTTCACTCCGACCTTTGCCGAACGTGCCTTGCGCCAAGCCGCTCAGATCGATCGCCTCATCAAAGGTCTGCGTCAAGGCGATGTGTGGGACGAACTGCTACAACTCGGCGTGCGTTGTGCGCGGGCAGGTGCAAGATGAGCGAAGTATTGCTCGTCCTCAGCAATGCACCAGACCGCGACACTGCGGAACGCATTGCGACCGCATTAGTCGAGGCCAACGTCGCCGCCTGCGTGAACGTGTTGGCGGAATGCCACTCTGTCTATCGCTGGGATGGGAAGGTCGAACATGCCGCTGAAGTCCCTTTGCTGATCAAGACTACTGCCGAGGCTTACCCACGGCTCGAAGCTGAATTGCGTAAACTGCACCCCTATGAAGTGCCCGAGATCATCGCGATCCCCGTAAGTGCCGGCTTATCCGCCTATCTTGATTGGGTCGCAACCGAAATTAGGAACAAAGAATGATGCGTCGTTTGATTCTTATCATGTCGTTATGTATTGCGCCATTGGCGCAGGCGGATATGCTGTCTTTTGGCAGCAAGAAGCCCAGCTTCCTGCCCGCCGACCAAGCTTTTGCCTTGAGCGTGCATGCGATGGATAAGAAGACGCTCATCGCCAGTTTCAAGATCACCCCTGGCTACTACCTGTATCACGACAAGATCAGCTTCAGCACCATCGACGGCAAGAGCGTGCAGGTGTCTCTGCCCAAGGGCGAAACCAAGGATGATCCCAATTTCGGCTTGATCGAGGTGTATCACCGGTCATTTCAAGGTGAGATCAAGTTAGGCGACTCGGATACCAGAAAGACCTTGGTGTTGAACGCCAGCTATCAGGGGTGTAGCGATAATGGCTTGTGTTACCCGCCTATCGAGAAGCGTTTCGACATCGAACTGGTTCAGTCCATGAGCGCGGTTTCGCCCCCGATCTCGGTTGTGCCCATTGTTGACAACAAGCTGACACCGGAAAACGAGAACGCCCACATCGCCAACCTGTTCAAGGATGGCGATTTCTGGCTGATCGTCTCGTTCTTCTTCGGTGCCGGCCTGTTGCTTTCTCTCACGCCGTGCGTGTTTCCGATGATTCCCATCCTGTCCGGCATCATCGTCGGGCGCGGCCATAAGATCACCCATGCGCATGCCTTCATCCTTTCGTTGGCTTATGTGCTGGGCATGGCGATCACCTATGCCATCGCGGGTGTGGCGGCAGGTTATTCAGGTAATCTCATCTCCAACGCGTTACAGACCCCGTGGGTGTTAGGTAGTTTTGCCGCATTGTTCGTGGTGCTGTCGCTATCCATGTTCGGCTTCTATGAGCTTCAACTACCCTCCGCCCTGCAAAGCAAACTCACCGACACCAGCAACAAGCTGCACGGCGGACATTTGTCCGGCGTGTTCGGCATGGGCGCGCTGTCAGCCATCATCATGGGGCCGTGTGTCGCCGCCCCGCTCGCTGGCGCGCTCTTATATATAAGCCAGACGCATGACGCGATACTGGGCGGAACAGCACTGTTCGTCATGGCAATGGGCATGGGAGTCCCGCTTCTCATCATCGGCACCTCGGCGGGCACCTTGTTACCCAAGGCTGGGGCGTGGATGGAGTCGGTGAAGCGATTCTTCGGCGTGATGATGTTGGCCTTGGCCATCTGGATCATCTCACCCGTCATCGCACTCTCTGTACAGATGGGGCTGTGGGCGGCGTTGTTGATTTTCTCGGCAATCTATCTCCACGCGCTCGACCCGCTTTCGCATACTGCACGCGGCTGGCAAAAACTGGGAAAAGGCATCGGCATCCTTGCGCTGCTGTTAGGTGTGGCCTACCTGATTGGTGCACTATCTGGAGCACGTGACATCCTGCGGCCATTGGGCAATCTCGGTCGCACAACCACCGAAGCAAACCCCACGCTACGCTTTGAGCGTGTAAAGTCCAGCGCAGATCTGGATGCGCGCATCCAACAAGCCGCTGGCAAGTCCGTCATGCTGGATTTCTACGCTGACTGGTGCGTGTCCTGCAAAGAGATGGAGCGCTTCACTTTCAGCGATGCTGGTGTGCAGGCCAGGTTGGAGGACACTCTTTTGCTGCAAGCCGACGTCACTGCCAACAACGCCGACGACAAAGCCTTGCTCCAACGTTTCCAACTCTTCGGCCCTCCCGCCACACTCTTCTTCGATAGGCAAGGCAAGGAAATGGCCGATTTTCGCGTCACCGGTTATCAAGATGTCCGTCAATTCACAGATTCACTGAGCGCCGCAGGCCTATAGGCCTGATTTTCCACAAGTTCTTTTAATGGATGGACAAACTAGCCCATTTTGCGGCAAACTGCGCCCATGAAGAACGTCTTGGTACTCCACGGACCTAACCTGAATCTGCTCGGAACACGTGAGCCGGATGTGTATGGCCGCGTGACGTTGGACGAAATTAACGCCAAGTTATCTGCACAAGCCCAAGCGAAAGGCGCAAAGCTCACGTACTTTCAAAGCAACACGGAAGGCACGCTGGTCGACCGCATCCAACAAGCAAGAACGGACGGTACGGACTTCATCATCATCAATCCGGCAGCGTTCACGCACACCAGCGTGGCGATCCGTGATGCCTTGTCGGCAGTAAGCATCCCGTTCGTCGAGGTGCACCTGTCGAACGTGTTCGCGCGCGAGGCGTTCCGTAAAGAATCGTATTTTTCTGATATCGCCGTTGGCGTCATCAGTGGTTTGGGCGCAACAGGCTATGAGCTTGCCCTGCAATTCGCACTACAACATTCTGTGAGGAGATAAAAATGGATCTACGCAAACTGAAGACACTGATCGAACTCGTTGAGAATTCGGGCATCGCCGAGCTGGAACTGACGGAAGGTGAAGAACATGTGCGTATCTCTCGCATGAGTTCCGTTTCTGCTCCGGTGATGCAGCACTACGCCGCCGCTCCAATGGCTGCCCCTGCGGCTGCCGCACCCGCTGTTGCCGCCGCCCCTGCTGCACCGGCCGCACCTGAAGGTCACATCGTCAAATCGCCAATGGTAGGTAGCTTCTACCGCGCAGCCTCTCCCGGTGCCAAAGCTTTCGTCGATGTCGGCTCTACTGTGAACGCAGGCGACACTATTTGTATCATCGAAGCGATGAAACTGCTGAATGAGATCGAAGCTGACAAAGCCGGCGTGATCAAAGCCATCTTGGTCGAGAACGGTCAAGCGGTCGAGTTCGGTCAACCTTTGTTCATCATCGGTTAACGCATCATGGCTGTCTTCGAACGCAAACCCAAAACGCCCGCTCCGCCGGAGACCCCCATCATGTTTGAAAAGATCCTTATCGCCAATCGCGGCGAAATTGCGCTACGTATTCAGCGCGCTTGCCGCGAAATGGGCATCAAAACCGTTGCTGTCCACTCTGAAGCGGATGCCGATGCCAAGTATGTGAAGCTGGCGGATGAGTCCGTCTGTATCGGTCCTGCGCCTTCCGGCCTGAGCTACCTGAACGTACCCGCCATCATCAGTGCCGCTGAAGTGACCGATGCGCAAGCGATTCACCCTGGTTATGGCTTTCTGTCCGAGAACGCCGATTTCTCCGAACGCGTAGAGAAATCCGGTTTCGTCTTTATCGGCCCGCGTGCCGAGACCATCCGCCTGATGGGCGACAAAGTCTCTGCCAAAAGTGCCATGAAGAAAGCCGGCGTACCTTGCGTACCCGGTGTCGAAGGTGCCTTGCCGGACGATCCGGCCGAGATCATTAAGATCGCGCGCATCATCGGCTACCCCGTCATCATCAAAGCCTCCGGTGGCGGTGGCGGACGCGGCATGCGCGTGGTGCACACCGAAGCGGCGTTGCTCAACGCGGTGACGATGACCAAAACCGAAGCACAAGCGGCCTTCAACAATCCCATGGTGTACATGGAGAAGTTCCTAGAGAACCCGCGCCACATCGAGATCCAAATTTTGGCCGACCAGCACGGAAATGCTGTGTATTTGGGCGAACGTGACTGTTCTATGCAGCGTCGTCACCAGAAGATCATCGAAGAAGCACCTGCCCCCCATCTCAATCCCAAGTTGCGCGACAAGATCGGTGAGCGTTGTGCCGAGGCCTGCCGCAAGATCGGTTATCGCGGCGCGGGTACGTTCGAGTTCCTGTATGAGAACGGCGAGTTCTATTTCATCGAGATGAACACGCGCGTACAGGTCGAACATCCCGTGTCCGAGATGATCACCGGTATCGACATCGTGCAACAACAGATCCGCATCGCTGCGGGCGAGAAGTTGCCGTTCCGTCAACGCGACATCCAATTCCGCGGCCATGCCGTCGAGTGCCGTATCAATGCCGAGCATCCTTACACCTTCGTGCCGTCGCCCGGTCGCATCACCACTTGGCATGTGCCCGGAGGTCCCGGTATCCGCGTCGATTCGCATGTGTACGCGAACTACTTCATCCCGCCACACTATGACTCGATGATCGGCAAGGTTATCGCTTACGGCGACACGCGCGACCAAGCCATCGCTCGTATGCGCACTGCACTGTCCGAGATGGCAGTCGAGGGCATCAACACCAACATCCCCTTGCACCAAGAGTTGATGAACGATGCCGCCTTCGTGCAAGGGGGCACCAGCATCCACTACTTGGAACATAAGCTGGCGGAACGTACCAAGGGCAAATAAGTCGTGTCTTGGCTCAACTTGTCGGTGCGTGCCGAGGCCGACTACGCCGAGGCATTGAGTGAGGCGCTGCTCGCACGGGGCGCCTTGTCGGTGGATATGCTGGATGCCGATGCTGACACACCCGATGAGCAGGCCATCTTCGGCGAACCGGGCGAACCCACCTCTGCCGTATGGCAACACAACCTCGTCAACGCACTGTTCGAAAGTGATGCCGCTGTCGCCGACATCCTGAAAGAGTGTTGCGCCGAACTCGGCATCTCCGTCCTGCCTGAACATCGCATCGAAACGTTGGAAGAAAGCGACTGGGTGCGGCTCACACAAGCGCAATTCGACCCCATCCGCATCAGCGATCGCCTATGGATCGTGCCGACTTGGCATACGCCGACCGATGCGTCAGCCATCAACATCGCGCTTGATCCCGGTCTCGCTTTCGGCACAGGCAGCCACCCCACCACCCGTTTGTGTCTGCGTTGGCTGGATAAGAACACCCAAGCTGGCGCAACCGTCCTTGATTACGGTTGCGGCTCCGGCATCCTGGCCATTGCCGCGATGAAGCTCGGCGCGGGCAGCGCCATTGGCGTGGATGTGGATGCTCAAGCGGTTCAAGCCAGTCGCGACAATGCAATCGCTAACCAAGTCAAAGCCGACTTCTATCTCCCGGATGGTGTGGCACTCAAACAATATGATGTGGTCGTCGCCAACATCCTAACCAATCCGCTACGTGCACTTGCTCCGTTATTGGCTGGGGCGACCCGTTGCGGTGGGCGCATCGTCCTCTCCGGCATCCTTGCCGAACAGGCCGAAGAGGTGATGCGCATCTACGGACAATGGTTCGACCTCGCACCACCCGTGATCGAAGATGGCTGGTGTTGTCTGTCCGGGGTCAAGCGATGAGCGACATCACGCAATGCCCCGCCTGTGAAACTCGCTTCAAGGTGAGCGGGGAACAACTCGATGCACATGATGGGCTCGTGCGTTGCGGTCGTTGCCAAGAGGTGTTCAATGCGCGCGAACACATGCAAGACGAAGAACCCAGCCCGCAACTACCGCTCCCCATCGAAGAGCAGCCCATTGATGGGACTGTTGCCTCCGAAGAAGAGTCACTCATTCACGATGAGTCGACTTCAGAGGCTGCTACAAACACCACGGAAGCAGACTTCAGCCCTATCCCGAATGTACAAGGATTGGCAGAAATGCCGCTCACGCTGGCTCAGCAAGTCGAAGCCAGCGAAGAGCTTGCCGAAGAAGTCCCAGCCACGCCCCCTCGAAAACGTCGCTGGGTCAACGTTATGGCTGCATTGATGTTAGTGCTCACCCTCGTTGCTCAAACTGCTTATTTCTACCGCGTCGAACTCGCCGCGCATCTCCCCGGCCTCAAGCCATTGCTCACGCACTACTGCGGCTTGCTCGGTTGCACCGTCGAGTTGCCGCGCCAAGCCGAGCTGATGTCTATCGAGTCGTCTGAATTGGAGTCGGATCGAGTACAGAGCAATCTGATCACTTTGCACGCCCTGTTACACAACCGAGCGACCTACACTCAGGCCTATCCCAGCTTGGAACTGACCCTGACTGACATGCAGGATCAGGCTCTCGCCCGCCGCATCTTTCATCCCGCCGATTATCTGAAGGCTGGGTTCCAAGCACAGAGTGGCCTTGCCGCCAACCGCGACCTCGAGATCGCCTTGCACATGGACACCACCGAACTCAAACCATCAGGCTATCGCTTGTTCTTGTTTTACCCGCAGTAATCCCCTTCCGTTATAATCCTCCCGCCGTTGAAACCGACTGGGAGAGCGTGCTGGCAACAGCACCGCCGAAGGCGCAATACCCGTAACCGCTCAGGCTCAAGAACCAATCGGAACAGGCAAATCTGGAGAGTGTCGTCGTATTGATTTTGCGAAGCGAATCGTTCATCGCCCGCTGAGGGATAGGCAGCGACTTGCACAGCTTCATCGTGCTTGGTCGATGGCTAATTGTTCCATCAGGGGATTGAGGAGAGGGTTTCGTAGAAAGTGCGAGTGACCACCGAAGGGGCACACGACGCAAGTTGTAATCTCTCAGGTACCAAGGACAGATGGGGCGCGGCACGGATTCGTACCGCGCCTTTTTTATTCTTACGAAAGCACATATGACCTTGAAGACGACTCCTTTGAATGCGGCGCACCGTGCCATGGGCGCAAAGATGGTGGATTTCGGCGGCTGGGACATGCCGGTGAACTACGGTTCGCAGATCGATGAACATCATCAAGTACGTAATGACTGCGGCATGTTCGACGTATGCCATATGCGCGTGGTGGATGCCAAAGGCGACGGCGTGCGCGCTTTCCTGTGCTATCTGCTCGCCAATAACGCAGACAAATTACATATGCCGGGTAGAGCGCTCTACTCCGCCATGCTGCGCCCCGATGGCCATGTGATCGACGACCTCATCATCTACTTCATGACCGAGCAATGGTTCCGCATCGTGGTGAACGCAGGCACGGCCGACAAAGACATCGCGTGGATGAAAGAACAAGCAGCGAAAGTCGCCCCGCAACTCACCATCACCTCGCGCGACGACTTGGCGATGGTCGCCATCCAAGGCCCGAACGCGCGCGCCAAGGTATGGCAAGTAGTGCCGCAGACCCAAGCAGCGACTGAAGGCCTGAAGAATTTCCAAGCCGCCGATTGCGGCGAGTACTACGTTGCGCGCACGGGCTACACCGGCGAAGATGGTTTCGAGGTGATGTTGCCGAAAGAGAATGTCGAAGCATTCTGGTACGCACTGAACAAAGCGGGCGTCAAACCCATCGGCCTCGGCGCGCGCGACACCCTGCGTCTGGAAGCGGGCATGAACCTGTACGGTCAGGACATGGACGAGAGCGTCGGCCCCTTGGAATCCGGCCTTGCCTGGACGGTCGATCTGCAAAGTGAACGCGACTTCATCGGCAAAGCCGCACTGCTGGCGAATCCTCCCAGCAGCAAACTCGTTGGCTTGGTGTTGCTGGATCGCGGCGTTTTGCGCGGTCATCAAAAAGTGCAGACCTTGCACGGCGAAGGCGAGATCACCAGCGGCTCTTTCTCACCTACACTGGAGAAATCCATCGCACTGGCGCGTGTGCCAAACGGCGTTGCTGTCGGCGACACAGTGCAGGTTGAAATACGCGACAAATTGTTGAACGCAAAAGTAGTGAAGTATCCATTCGCCCGCAACGGCAAAGGTTTGATTAATCTTTCTTGAGGACATGACCATGAGCAATCCAAGCAACCTGAAATACACCGCCTCCCACGAGTGGGTCAGAAGCGAAGCCGACGGCACGATCACCGTGGGTATCACACAGCACGCACAGGAATTACTGGGCGACATGGTGTTCGTCGAAGCGCCGACTGCCGGCCGCAAACTGAAAGCCAAGGAAGAGTGCGCAGTCGTTGAATCAGTGAAAGCCGCTGCTGACGTGTACGCACCCGTGTCCGGTGAAGTCATTGCTGCCAATGGTGATCTGGATGGTTCGCCAGAGAATATCAACAGCGATCCGTACGGCGCTTGGATCTTCAAGATGAAGCCGGACAATGCAGCCGATGTGGCTGCATTGCTGGATGCTGCCGGATATCAGGCAGTCGTCGATAGCGAAGCACATTGATCGCAGCAATGGGAGAGTGGCCCACACTCTCCCTTTTTATTTGATAGCAACCCTTTCGAGTCACTCTGACCATGAACAACACCGACCAATTCGTCAATCGCCACAACGGCTCCAACACGCAAGACGTGCAAGCCATGCTGAACAAGATCAACGCGCCTTCTCTCGATGCGCTGATAGCCCAGACCGTGCCTGCCGCCATCCGTTTGAAACAACCGTTGAATCTGCCCGACGGCATGAGCGAGCATGCGTTCCTCAATCACCTGCGCGGCATCGCGGCGAAGAACAAGTTGTTCAAGAGTTACATCGGGCTGGGTTACTACGACACCATCGTGCCGCCCGTCATCCAGCGCAACGTGCTGGAGAATCCGGGTTGGTACACCGCTTACACGCCGTATCAAGCGGAGATCGCTCAAGGCCGCTTGGAAGCGTTGCTGAACTTCCAAACCATGATCTGCGATCTGACCGGCATGGAGATCGCCAACGCATCCTTGCTGGATGAAGCGACTGCCGCCGCCGAAGCGATGACCATGTTGCATGGCTTACGTTCGCGCGATGACGTGGCAGCCGACAAGAATAGTTTCTTCGTGTCGCACGAGTGTTTCCCGCAGACCATCGAGTTGTTGAAGACACGCGCCAAGCCACTCGGCATCGACTTGGTCATCGGCGACTTCAAGACCGTCACGTTGAACGACAAGCTATATGGCGCGTTGCTGCAATATCCCGCTGCCAACGGCGTGGTGCATGACTACGCGGATTTCGTGGCGCGCGCCAAAGCGAATGGCATGACCGTCGCCGTTGCGGCCGACATCCTGAGCCTGGTGCTGCTCACTCCGCCGGGCGAATGGGGTGCGGACGTGGTGCTGGGTTCCACCCAGCGCTTCGGTGTGCCGATGGGCTACGGCGGCCCGCACGCCGCGTTCTTCGCCTGCCGCGACGCACACAAACGTTCCATGCCGGGTCGCATCATCGGCGTGTCGGTGGATGCCGACGGCAACCCCGCTCTGCGCATGGCGCTGCAAACACGCGAGCAGCATATCCGCCGCGAGAAGGCCACTTCCAACATCTGCACCGCTCAGGCATTGCTCGCCATCATGGCTTCGATGTACGCGGTGTATCACGGTGCAGAGGGGCTACGCGGTATCGCCACGCAGGTACACCGTTCCGCCGCCCTGCTGGCGAGCGAGTTGAAGAAGCTCGGCTACAAAGTCGCTTACGACACCTTCTTCGACACATTGAAGCTGACGCAGACCGACAACGTGAAGATCCATGCGCTGGCCGAAGCCGCGCAGATCAACTTCCGTTACAGCGGCGAAGGTATCGGCATCGCACTAGACCAGACCACCTCGGTGGACGACCTCAACGCCATCCTTGCAGTGTTCGCACAAGCGGCAGGCAAGACTGCACCGGTCGTCACCGTTGCACAAATCTCGTCACAGGCACTGCTCGTAAAACCGCGCCAGTCGGCCATCCTGCGCCATCCGGTGTTCAACAGCTACCACTCCGAAACGGAGATGATGCGTTACATCAAACGGCTGGAGAACAAGGATCTGTCGCTCACGCACTCCATGATCTCGCTCGGTTCATGCACCATGAAGCTCAACGCAGCCTCCGAGATGCTGGGACTGACTTGGCCCGAGTTCGCCAACCTGCATCCCTTTGTGCCGATGGAACAGGCCGCGGGTTATCAGGAACTGATCGCGGGACTGGATGCGGACCTGTCCGAGATCACCGGCTTCGCCCAGATGAGCTTCCAGCCCAACAGCGGTGCGTCCGGCGAATACGCGGGCCTGCTGGTCATTCAGGCCTATCACCGTTCGCGCGGCGAAGCGCAGCGCAACGTGGTACTCATCCCGTCCTCCGCGCACGGCACCAACCCGGCTAGTGCAGCGATGTGCGGCATGCACATCGTGGTGGTGAAGTGCGACAGCAAGGGCAACATCGACGTGGACGACCTGCGCGCGAAGGCCGAAGAGCACAAGGCCGACCTGTCCTGCCTGATGGTGACCTACCCCAGCACGCACGGCGTGTACGAAGAGAGCATCAAGGACATTACCGCGATCATCCACGCCAACGGCGGCCAGGTGTACATGGACGGCGCCAACATGAACGCGCAGGTCGGCCTCACCAGCCCCGGCAACATCGGTGCCGACGTGTGCCACCTCAACCTGCACAAGACCTTCGCCATCCCGCACGGCGGTGGCGGACCGGGCGCAGGCCCCATCGGTGTGGCGGAACATCTCACCCCGTTCCTGCCTTCACATCCGGTAATGAAGATCGGTGGCGCACAGGGCATCCACGCGGTATCCGCCGCGCCTTACGGCAGCGCACTCATCCTGCTCATCTCCTACGGCTACATCAAGATGATGGGCGGCAAGGGTCTGACCGAGGCGACCAAGATGGCGATCCTCAATGCCAACTACATCAAGGAATCGTTGAAGGATAGCTACGCCACCTTGTACAGCGGCAGCAATGGTCGTTGCGCGCACGAGATGATTTTGGATTGCCGCGAATGGAAGAAGGAAGGCGTGGAAGTGTCCGACATCGCCAAGCGCCTGATGGACTTCGGCTTCCATGCGCCGACCACCTCATTCCCCGTCGTCGATACGCTGATGGTGGAACCGACCGAGAGTGAATCCAAGGCCGAGCTGGACCGTTTCTGCGACGCGATGATTGCCATCCGCGGCGAGATCGACCAAGTCATCACCGGCAAGGTGGACAAGAAGGACAACATCCTGAAGCACGCGCCGCATACCGCGAAGTCGGTCTGTGCCAACGAGTGGCAGCGTCCTTACACCCGCGAACAGGCTGCTTATCCCTTACCTTATGTGCGCGAGAATAAGTTCTGGCCGAGCGTGGCGAGAGTGGATAATGTGTATGGCGACAAGAACCTCATCTGTTCTTGCCCACCGATCACCTCGTACATCTAAGGAGTCCCATCATGGCCAAAGACATCGCAAATAAAACTGGAACGACACTCGGCGGCGCACCTGTCACCTTGTTCGGTAAATTCCCCGAGGTCGGGCAAATCGCTCCCGCTTTCACGCTGGTGGATAAAGACCTGAAAGACGTCGCACTGCAATCATTCGCGGGCAAACGCAAAGTGCTGAACATCGTGCCGAGCTTGGACACCGCCGTGTGCGCCACGTCCACACGCAAGTTCAACGAAGCTGCAAGCAAGTTGAACAACACTGTGGTGCTGGTGATCTCGGCCGACCTTCCGTTCGCCATGAGCCGCTTCTGCGTGGCGGAAGGCCTGGAAAACGTGGTCACGCTGTCGCTGATGCGCGGCCGCGACTTCATGCGCAACTATGGTGTAAAGATTGCCGACACCGCCCTGTCCGGTGTGACGGCACGTGCCGTGCTGGTGTTGGACGAGAAGGACCAGATCATCCATGCAGAGTTGGTGGACGATATCAAACACGAGCCGAACTACGATGCGGCGTTGGCTGTTTTGAACTAGAGACTAATGAACAAGCTACACAGACAGATCATCGGTATCAGTTGGCTCATGCTGGGGGCGCTGATCTTTTCTTTGCTGGTGCTGAAGCTGGATAGTGCAACCAATGCTGCCGTCATCGGCGGTGTCCTGATGGGATTGCTCTTCTTGGCGGGAGGCTTTGTGTTGCTGGCGAACTTGCGCAAATTCTCTTGGATGTGCCATCCATGCGCGGCTCTCTCTTTGTTGACATTCCCCATCGGCACCGTGATCGGTATCTATTACCTCTGGTTTTTCATTCGCTCCACACAAATGGCGCGGAGCGGTAGCGAGGGAAAATAAAATGAAGAGTCCGAACAAATTCGAGCCGGGTCTTTTGCATGTCTTCCATGCACTCAAGGCCGCGCTGAACGGCTTCCGTGAAGCGTGGAGACACGAAGATGCGTTCCGCCAAGAACTCTTCGTTGCGGCCATCGCCATCCCTTTCGCATTGCTTTGTGATGTCGGCACGGTAGGCAAGATACTCATGGTCGCCAGCACCTTGTTGGTGCTGATACTCGAACTTGTCAATTCAGCCGTCGAAGCCGCCGTGGATCACACCTCGCTCGACCAGCATCCCTTCGCCAAGCGTGCCAAAGACATTGCCGGCGCAGCGGTGCTGTTGAGCATGGGCAATATGCTGTTCGTGTGGGGCATGGTGTTGTTCGCTTAAGACGCATGAGTGTACCTACCGATAACAAACAGGCTAGGCCAGACAACCTGCTGTTCCATTCCCACATCGAGATCTGCCGCATCATGCAGATGTTGGTGCACGAGCATAGCGCTATCGTTGCCTTGCTCGGCGAGCATCACCCGTTCAAAGCCTTCATGCACTCGCTGGATCTGGCGAAGGAACGTTTCACC
>JARCRR010000025.1 GCA_029850565.1 Gallionella sp.
GTGCAATAGTGACATTAGAATTAATATATGCCGTAGGTCAATATCCTTTCAGTTGGTTTCATATTTTGTCAGCTGTTGATTTGGCCTGTTTATTGAGGAATGCAATTTCAAATGTAAATAATCGCTAGTTTTAATGTCATCGGGAGGCAATTTGGATCAACAAAGATGGGCACTGAATGCGATGGACAGGGCTGTCAGGGCGATGCGCCATTCGTCCAGCAAATCAGAACTGTGCCAGTCCTGTTGCGACGCTATTACGATCGATGCAGCATATCCCCTTGCGTGGATCGGATTCGCCTTGAACGACGAAGATCATAATATCGATATCGTTGCGAAATCCGGGCAGGACATAGCGTATCTGGCCAAGGTAAAGATCACCTGGGCGGATGAGCCGAATGGGTGGGGGCTTGCTGGTAGGGCTATCAGATCCGGCAAGACTCATGTCGTCGGCAATGTCGACGCGAGTCCCGTTTTAGAACCATGGCGTGAAGTAATTTCCAGGGCAGGTTTTCACTCCGCCATAGGCATCCCAATCATCGATGGTACAGAGTGCTTAGGCGTACTGATGGTTTACTCCGGTCAGCTAAACGCCTTCGATGAGGATTCGGTCAGCGTACTGGAAAATCTGGCAGAAGTGATCGGGTTTGGTGTCAGCCTATATCGCGCCGAACAGACACTGCGCAAAAATGAACAGAATTTTCGCTCACTTATAGAAGCTATTCCTGATGCCATTTTCCTGAAAGATGGAAATGGCCGCTGGGAGATTACCAATGAGCCTGCCAAGCGATTGTTTCATCTGCACTCGATTCCCTGGGAAGGCAGAACCGAGATGGAACTGGCTGATTTGCATCCGGAATTTCGTGTCGCTCATGAGAATTGTTTGGTAGATGATGAAAAGGCGTGGATAGCCCGCGAACTGACCTTGTTCTCTGAAATCGTGCCCAATGAAGAAGGTGCGATGCGAGATTTTGAAGTGCGCAAGGTGCCGGTCTTCAATGAAAAAAACCAGCGGCAAGCGCTCGTGATCATCGGACGCGACATCACTGAGCGCAAGCAATCGGAGATGGCGCTCACCGAATCTCTGCGCGAGATGGAAAAAAAGGAAATTTCCAAGACCCGCTTCCTCGCTGCCGCAGGTCACGACATGCGACAACCGATTGCTGCGGCCAATTTGTTTGTTGAGGCACTGAAATTCACTTCATTGAACCAGCGCCAAAGCGAACTGATCGACCGGCTGGGGCAGTCAATGAGCGTTTTTTCCAACATGCTGGAGCGGCTGCTCGACATTTCCAAATTCGACGCGGGCCTGGTCAAACCACAGATCACCTCTTCCAATCTGGAGGAACTGCTGATCTGGCTGGACCAGAATTTCGCCCAGACAGCTCTCCAGAAACAATTGCGCTTCCGCCTGTTTTATCCGACCAAAAAATCACTGTCCGTCCGTACCGACATTGGCCTTGTGCAATCCGTGCTGATGAATCTGGTCTCCAATGCGATCAAGTTCACTGAGCGCGGCAGCATTCTGATCAGTGTCCGGCAGCGCGGCGACCAGGTTCTGGTGCAGGTATGGGATACCGGCATCGGGATAGCCGAGGCGGATATTTCCCATATCTTCGACGAGTTCTATCAGGTCGCCAATCAGCAGCGCAACCGTGAGGCCGGCTTGGGCTTGGGCCTGTCCATCTGTCAGCGCGCCATGTCTGTACTGGGAAGCGAAGTCACCTGCCGTTCGCGGCAGGGGTTCGGCTCGGTATTCCAATTCAGTCTGCCGCTCGAGCGCAGACAGTCAGTGATTGAACTGCCAACGATTAGCGGGACACCGGACGAAGTTGCCGACAAAATGCTGTTCAAGGACAAGCGTGTGGTGGTGGTCGAAGATGACGTACTGGTTGCACAAGCCATGATCAGCCTGGTGGAGGGTATGGGCGGTGAGGTCAAATGCTTCCATAAGGCAGAAGAAGCGTTGCACCATGCCGATATCGTGCACGCTGATTACCACATCGTTGATTACATGCTTGGCGGCACGCATAACGGTATTCAATTCTTGAATTTGCTTCGTCAAAAACGGGGCAAGCCCATCAATGCGGTACTGATGACTGGCGATACTTCGAGCAGTTTCATTCGCAAAGCGGAGACATTGGACTGGCCTGTGCTACATAAACCAGTCAGCGTATCCAAACTGATCTCAAGCCTCAGTGCGCAAGATCGGGGCTCGCAACAACCATCTGGCAACAACAAGTAGCTATTCCATCGCCTCATGCACGTCGACCGGCGTCGGCTGTTTGCGCGGACTGCGCAACAGCAGGATCAGCGGCACCGCACATAACGTGACCCACATCATCAGGCGGAAGTCCTGCAGATAGGCGAGTGTGGCCGCCTGTCTCGTCACCTCGCCGTTGATGGCCATCAGGCCTTGCTCTGTGCCGGTGTCATACATGCCTGCCTCTGCCGCTTGCCGCAACGGCACACTGAACGGAGTGATGTAATCGGAAAATGCGGCATGGTTGGCCTGAGTGTTGTGCGCCAATTCGGTGATGACCACCGAGATGCCGATGCTGCTGCCGATATTGCGCATCAAGCTGAACAAGGCGGTTCCCTCGTCGCGGTAATGCCTGGCCAGTGTCGCGAAGGTAATGGTGGATAGCGGCACGAAAACCAAACCCAGCCCCAGCCCCTGCAATATACCGTTGCGCACAATCTGCCAACCGGTGATGTCGGTGTTGAAGTACATCATCTCCCACAGCGAGAGTATGGTCAGAAACAGCCCGAAAAGAATGAGGCGGCGCGGGTCGGCTTTGCTGGAGAGTTTGCCCACCATGAACATGCCAAGCATGGTGCCGATACCGCGCGGCGCCAGCAGATAACCGACATCGATGACGGGATATCCCATCAGGCTTTGCATGAATGGCGGCAGCAGCGCCATGCTGGCGAGCAGGACGATGCCGATGATGAAGATCGCGATCAGTCCAAGGGAGAAATTCCGATCCTTGAACAACTCCGGTTCGATGAATGGCTTTTTATCGGTAAAGATATGGGCGATGAACAGGTAGAAG
>JARCRR010000026.1 GCA_029850565.1 Gallionella sp.
CATCATCGGCGGCGTAGATATTTCGTACAGCAAGGGCCTGCTCGGCCATTCCGATGCGGACGTGCTGCTGCATGCCATTTGCGATGCGTTGCTGGGTGCTGCGGCACTAGGCGACATCGGCAAACATTTCGCCGATACCGATGCCAAGTTCAAGGACATCGACAGCCGCATCCTACTGCGTGACGTGGCACGCAAGATCGAGTCGGTGGGTTATCGCGTCGGCAACGTGGATGCCACCATCATCGCGCAATCCCCCAAGATGGCACCGCACATCCCCACGATGGTCGCCAATATCGCCGCCGATCTGGGCATCCCACAAAGCGCAGTGAACGTGAAAGCGACCACCACCGAACACCTTGGTTATACCGGGCGCGGCGAAGGCATCGGGGCGCAGGCCGTGGCGTTGTTGCTGGTCGCTTGATTGATGAAGCTACTCGCTGTCGAAACCTCCACCGAATATTGCTCCGTTGCCTTGTGGCAAGACGGAGCCGTGAGCGAACGTTGCGAGTTGGTGGGGCAGAAGCACTCCGAGGTGTTGATGGAGGTGCTGGATGCCTTGCTCAAAGAGGCGGGCATCAAGGTCAAGCAAGTCGATGGCATCGCGTTCGGCAAGGGGCCGGGTTCTTTCACCGGGGTGCGCATCGCCTGTGGCGTGACGCAAGGATTGGCGCTGGGTGCGGATGTGAGTGTGGTCGGCGTATGCACTTTGGAAGCGTTGGCCGAGGCATCTGGCAAAGACAAGGTCATCGCGGCGCTGGATGCGCGCATGAGCGAGTTGTATCTCGCGGCGTATGAGAAACGCAATGGCGAATGGTCGGCGGTCATAGCTCCGTGTCTGTGCAAAGCGGAAGATGCGCCTGCGCTGAGCGGTGAGGGCTGGTTCGGGGTGGGCAGCGGTTTCGCGGTGAGCGGAGCCGCGTTGCATGCGCGTTACGGCGCTCAGTTGAGTGGTATGGAAGAGAAGGCGGTGCCGCAGGCGTCTGCCGTCGTGCGCATCGGTGCGCGCGAATTTGCCAAGGGTGCGGCAGTGGATGCCGCATTGGCATTGCCGCTTTACCTGCGCGACAAGATCGCACTGAAGACCAGCGAACGAGCCGCAAAATGATCCTGCGCGAGATGACGGAAGCCGACCTCGAAGCCGTGTTGCGCATCGAGCGCGAGGTACATGCACATCCGTGGACGCCGGGGAATTTCAGCGATGCCTTGCGCAGCGGCTACCAGTGCAAAGTATTCGAGCTTGAAGGCGAGATGCTTGGCTATGCCGTGCTGCTGCTGGCGGTGGATGAGGCGGAGTTGCTGGACATCGCCATCGATGCATCGCATCAACGTAAGGGCATCGGTCGCAAGTTGTTGGAATCCATGCTGTCGCTGGCGCGGCATGAGAACATGCGGCGCATGGTGCTGGAGGTGCGCGCCTCTAACCACCCCGCTATCGCACTGTATCGTGCGAGCGGGTTCGAGCAGATCGGTCTGCGCCGCGATTACTATCCGGCTGCGAACGGGCGTGAAGACGCCCTCTTGATGGGAAAAGGCTTGTGAATATCCGGGACGAGAACGTGTTGCGCGAGATGAATCTGTACCCGTTGTGGGTGCGGAAGGAGTTGCCTGCACAAAGCGAACAGCCGCTGCTCGAAGTGCAAGCAACGGTTGATGAACGCATTCCCACTCACCAAAACGAATCGCCAAGTCAATTTCCCGAAGCGGTGAGCGTCGCGGCATCGGGATGGGGTGAACTGAAAGCACAAGTCAAAGATTGCACCGCCTGCAAGTTGCGCGCGGGATGCACGCAAACCGTGTTCGGCGTGGGCGACGAGAATGCGGATTGGTTGTTCGTGGGCGAAGGTCCGGGGGCGGACGAGGATGAACGTGGCGAACCCTTTGTGGGGCAGGCGGGCAAGTTGTTGGACAACATGCTGGCCGCCATCAAACTCAAACGCGGCAACAACGTGTACATCGCCAATATCGTCAAATGCCGTCCACCCAATAACCGCGCTCCCGAGCCTGATGAAGTGGCGACCTGCCTGCCCTATCTGCGTCAGCAGATCGCGTTGATAAAGCCCAAGCTCATCGTGGCACTGGGCAAGACGGCAGCCAATGCTTTGCTGGGAAAGGACGCAACGCTGGGGTCGCTACGCGGCAAGCTGCACGATTTTCATGGCACGCGATTGCTGATCACCTATCATCCGGCGTATCTGTTGCGCTCTCCGTCAGAGAAGGCAAAAGCATGGGAGGATCTGCAACTGGCGCTCAGAACGATGAGCGAATCGGGCGCTGCGGATTAAATGGGTCTAGTGTGATCCGCCCAGTTGTTGGGGGTCTCGAACAATCGCACACGTTCCAGTTTTAAGTGATTGCCGTAAGTGTCACGATAGGCATCCACCAGCAGATCGAACGCCACCTTGGCCAGATTCTCCGCAGTCGGTATGACCTCCAGCACCACGGTCTTGTGGTTCGGCAAGGTGTTCAAAAAATCCAGCACTGCCTTGTCGCCTCGATACACCAGAAAAGCGTGATCCCATACATCCACCACGCGCTCTTTGGCGATGCGCTTCACGTCCGTGAAATCCATCACCATCCCCTGTTCGGACACGCCTTCGGTGGTGATGACATCGCCCGACAACGTGATCTCGATGGCATAACGATGACCGTGCAAGTGTTTGCACTGGCTGTTGTGGTTGGGGATGCGGTGTCCGGCATCGAATTCCAGGCGGCGGGTGATCTGCATGTTCGGTGGCTTCAATAAATGTGGCGCGGATTATAACTTGAAGGACTTCACCGCATCCTTGAATGCGCGCAGCGATCCCTCGTCACTCTTGCCGTCGTAGCGCAGACCGATGTAACGGGTAGCGATGTCGTGTATCGCATGAGCCAACTGCGGGCGGGCAGTGGCGATGCGGGCCGCATAGTCTTCCGGCCCTTCGTGTGGAGTGCGCGCCAATCCCGCTTTCCCCAGTTTGCGGCACAGTTTCAACCACGCGGCTTGCACCGGGTCGTTCTGTCTCACCACCAGACGTCGCAGCAGGATGAGGGTGAAGATGCCGACCAGCAAGAAGATGCCGGCCAGCATGTTCATCGCCAACTTTTGCCAAGTGATGTCTTCCATGCCCATGCGGGTAAGGAAGGCGAATTGGCGTTCGGTGTTGTAGCCCAACACCCATTGGTTCCACTGGTTGGCCAGTGCGTCCCAGTTGAAGCGCAGGTCGCGCATCCACTGCGGCGGGTTGCGCGCCATGAAGGGCAGTGCCGCGTTGTCAGGCAGGGCGGCACTCAAACCAATTTGTATCCGCGCCGGGGATATTGCAGCCGTCGGGTCGATGCGTACCCAGCCCTGCCCCGATAGCCACACTTCGGCCCATGCGTGCGCATCCTCCTGACGCAGGATGTAGTAGCCGCCGAGGCTGTTGTATTCGCCGCCTTGATAGCCGGTCACCACGCGCGCCGGGACACCTGCCGCACGCATCAGGAACACGAAGCTGCCCGCGTAGTGTTCGCAGAACCCCTTCTTGGTGGTGAACAGGAAATCGTCGACGCTGTTGATGCCGAGCAGTGGAGGCTCCAATGTGTATTCGAAACCGCTGCGATTGAAGTAGGTGAGTGCGGTGCGTAC
>JARCRR010000027.1 GCA_029850565.1 Gallionella sp.
TGGCGAGAAGCCGCAAGCCATCGCCCACGACCTGCATCCCGATTTCCACTCCAGCCGATTCGCCGCGCAACTTGCGGCCGAGCTCGATGTACCGCTCATCGCCGTACAGCATCATCATGCCCATATTGCCGCCGTGTGTGCCGAGTATGGTGCGACGGAACCCATGCTCGGTTTGGCATTGGATGGGGTAGGGCTAGGCACGGACGGTACTGCCTGGGGCGGGGAGCTATTGCAGGTCGATGGCGCGAGCTTCCAGCGCATCGGCCATTTGCGCCCCTTGCCTTTGCCCGGAGGTGACCGCGCGGCACAGGAACCGTGGCGTATGGCGGCGGCAGTGTTGCATGAACTTGGCCGGGGTGACGAGATCATCAAGCGTTTCCCGAATGAGCCGGCAGCCTCGACCGTGCGGAGCATGTTGCAGCGCGAACTCAATTGTCCGCGCACCTCCAGCATGGGACGCATGTTCGATGCGGCCGCCGGAACGCTCGGTCTGTGCCACAAGATGGAGTTCGAGGCGCAGGCTGCCATCGCTCTGGAGCAGGCTGCTTCGCGCCATATCGCCGTACAGGGTTGGCCTCAAGCCATGCTGCACGGCTGGCAGATATCCGGGAACGGCGAACTCGATCTGCTGTCGCTGCTGGCTGTTCTCCTGGACATGCAGGATGCAGAGCAGGGCGCGGCACTGTTCCATGCCACCCTAGTCGCCGCGCTGACAGAACAGGTGCAGCAGGCCGTGCAGCGAACCGGTATCGCCACCGTCGCCTGCGGCGGCGGATGTTTCTTCAACAAGCTCTTGTCTTCCAGACTGCACGAACGCTTGGCTGCGATGGGCGTTAGAATGCTAACCACCCAAATCCTGCTGCCCGGCGATACATCCATTGCATTGGGGCAAGCTTGGGTGGCCTCACAACACATCACTTCAAATTAACCATGTGCCTAGCCATACCTGCTCTCGTCGTTGAACTCCTGCCGAATGACATGGCGCGCATCGATCTGGACGGCGTGCGCAAGGACATCTCGCTCTCGCTGGTCGAAGACGTGCAAGTCGGCGACTACGTCATCGTGCATGTCGGTTTTGCTTTGCAGAAACTCGATCCGCACGAGGCCGCCGAGACACTGGCGCTGTTCGCCGAACTGGGCAAGAACGCATGAAATACGTGGATGAGTTCCGCGATGGGGTACTGGCGAAAAGCATCGCCGCCAACATCGCGCGCGAAGCCGATCCCAAGCTCAGTTATCGCCTGATGGAATTCTGCGGCGGACACACACATGCCATCTCGCGCTACGGCATCGCCGATCTGTTGCCAAGCAACGTACAGATGATCCACGGGCCGGGATGTCCGGTGTGCGTGCTGCCCATCGGTCGCGTGGATCAGGCCATCCGCTTGGCACTGGAACAGAACGTGATCCTGTGTACCTACGCCGACACCCTGCGCGTTCCGGCGTCCAACGACCTGACGCTGATGCGCGCCAAAGCCGCCGGTGCAGATGTGCGCATGATCTATTCGACTCAGGATGCAATCCAAATCGCGCGTGAAGATCCGCTTCGACAAGTAGTGTTCTTCGCCATCGGCTTCGAGACCACCACGCCGCCCACCGCAGTGGCAGTCAAACAGGCAGCAGCCGAAGGGCTGAAGAATTTCAGCATCCTGTGCAACCATGTGCTGACCCCGGCAGCCATGCACGCCATTCTCAATGTGGCGGGCGGCGTGCAATTGGATGGTTTCGTCGGTCCAGCCCACGTTTCTACCGTGATCGGCAGTCAGCCGTATGAGGTGTTCGCCAGCGACTATCGCAAGCCGGTGGTGATCGCCGGTTTCGAGCCGCTGGACGTGATGCAATCCATCCTTATGCTGGTGCGCCAGATCAACGATGGGCGCGCGGAAGTCGAGAACGAATTCACCCGCGCGGTGACGCCGGAAGGCAATCGCAAAGCCCAGGCTTTGGTGGCAGAAGTGTTCGAATTGCGCGATGTGTTCGAGTGGCGCGGTCTGGGCAGCGTACCCGACAGTGCATTGAAGCTGCGCTCCGGGTTCGCCCAGTTCGATGCGGAGCTTAGATTTGATATCGAATATGTCGCCGTGCCTGACCACAAGGCGTGCGAATGCGCGGCGATATTGCGCGGGGAAAAGCGTCCACAGGACTGCAAGATATTCGGTACGGTCTGCACACCGCAGAACCCGGTGGGGTCGTGCATGGTGTCGTCGGAAGGGGCTTGTGCGGCACACTACACTTATGGACGTTTCAGGGAAGTTGCCTGATCACTGGTAACGTAGCGCCTCTATCGGGTCGAGCCGTGCCGCTTTTCGCGCGGGGTAGAAGCCGAAGAAGATGCCTACCGTGGCAGCGACACTGAAAGCCACTAGCACCGAGCTGAAAGAGATAATGACCAGCGTGCCGGTGATCGTCTCTACCAACAAAGCCCCGGCGATTCCCAACAACAAGCCGATGAAACAACCGACCACGGAGATGATGATGGCCTCCAGCAGGAACTGGGTGAGGATGTCGCGCTCCCGCGCGCCGATGGCCATACGTATGCCGATCTCGCGGGTGCGCTCGGTTACCGACACCAGCATGATATTCATGATGCCGATACCGCCGACCAGTAGTGACACCGATGCGATGGCACCCAGCAGTAGCGACATGATACGGGTGCTTTCGGCTGCCGAGTCTGTCACTGCGGTGAGGTTGCGCAGCGAGAAGTCGCTGTCCATCCCTTCGCGGATACGGTGGCGCTGGCGCAGCAGTTCGGTCATGGACCTTTCCACATTGGGCATGATCTCCTGCGTGGTGGTTTGCACCATCATCATGCGTACCGAGCCGGGGAATTGGCTGCCGAACACTTGACGCTGCGCTGTGG
>JARCRR010000028.1 GCA_029850565.1 Gallionella sp.
GCCATGCATACCCCATCCATGCAGGAGCACCAAAGGTACACCACGCCCGATTGTCTCAATGTGCAAGCTCATGCAAGGCTCCTATGAGGCGGTCCACATCCGCTTCGGTGTGCGCGGCGGACAACGTGATACGCAAACGCGCCATTCCCTGCGGCACGGTAGGCGGACGGATGGCCGCCACCCAGATGCCACGCTCGCGCAAGGCTGCGCTCAATTCCAATGCGCGCTGATTGTCGCCAATGAGCAGTGGCTGGATAGCTGTCTCTGAAGGCATGAGTGACCACGGCAGATCGGCCAGTCCACTGCGCAAACGCGCCGCCAAACCATGTAGACGTGAACGCAGATTGTCGGCTTGTTCTATTAGTTGCAGGCTTTGCAGCAATGCGCTCGACAACGCTGGCGGTGTCGCCGTGGTGTAGACATAACTGTTCGCATGATTGACGAGTGTGTCGATGACCACCTGCTCTGCCGCAACGAAAGCGCCCGACACACCAGCCGCTTTACCCAAGGTCGCCATGTAGATGATGCGTTCGGATGGGATGCCAAAATGAGAAAGCGAACCGCGCCCTTGCTCGCCCAACACACCGAACCCATGCGCATCATCGACATACAGCCACGCATCGTACTGTTCGCACAATGCCAGCATATCGCGCAGCAACGCGATATCGCCATCCATGCTAAACACGGCATCGGTGATGACGAGCTTGCGTCCACTCTTGGTCTGTTCAAACAGCCTCGCCAGTTGTGCCATATCGCCATGCCGATAGCGCTTCACCTCGGCACGCGACAACAACATCGCATCGTTGAGCGAGGCATGATTGAGCTTGTCGGCGAATACGGTATCGCTCTTGCCCGCCAGCGCCTGTACTACGCCGAGATTCGCCATGTAGCCTGTCGAGAAAAGCAAGGCGGCAGGTTTGCCGACGAAAGCCGCGAGTCGTTGTTCGAGCAAGTGATGCGGTTCGAAATGACCGCTCACCAGATGCGCCGCACCCGCACCCACACCCCACTGCTGCGCACCTTGGCGTAGCGCAGCGATGAGTTGAGGATGGTTGGCGAGGCCGAGGTAATCGTTGCTGCAAAAGGCGAGGTACGGCTTGCCATCGACGACGATGTGGGACGACTGCGGTGCGGTCAGTGTGCGACGCGAGCGCATCAAGCCCTGCGCCGCGCGCTGATTCAGCTCAGTTTGAAGTTGTTTGAAAATCATTTTTGGCCACAGAGATCACAGAGCACACAGAGAAAAACAAAACAGAGCGCCAACTCTCTCTGTGTTCTCCATGCGCTCTGTGGCTAGTGTTTTTCCGCGAACGGATACATGCCCAATTTATCCATCAGGGCGCGGTCACGTTCGACATCGGGATTACCGGTGGTCAACAGTTGATCGCCGTAGAAGATGGAGTTGGCACCCGCCAGGAAACACAGGGCTTGCACCGCGTCACTCATCTGCTGACGACCGGCTGACAGGCGTACACGCGCGGTCGGCATGGTGATGCGCGCAACGGCGATGGTGCGCACGAAGTCGAGTGGATCGAGGTCGGCCGTATCTGCCAATGGTGTGCCTTCCACCTTGACCAGATTATTGATTGGCACGCTTTCGGGATAGGGTTCCATGTTGGCGAGTTGCGCGACCAGTCCGGCGCGCTGAGTCAGATTCTCTCCCATGCCGACAATGCCGCCGCTGCACACATGCATGCCCGCTTTGCGCACGCGCTCCAAGGTATCGATACGGTCTTGATAATCACGGGTGCTGATGATGTCGCCGTAGAATTCGGGCGCGGTATCGAGGTTGTGGTTGTAGTAGTCAAGTCCGGCTTGGCGCAATTGTTCGGTCTGCTCATCGTTCAACATGCCCAGCGTGGCGCAAGTCTCCATGCCCAAACCGCGTACGGCTTTTACCATTTCCACTACGGATTCCATATCCTCCTTGGAAGGTTCACGCCATGCCGCACCCATGCAGAAACGACCCGCACCGGCATCCTGGGCGGCCTTGGCCGCTTTCACCACTTCGCTCACATCCAGCATCTTCCTGTTCTCGACACCCGCCGAGTGGAACGCCGACTGTGGACAATAGCCGCAGTCCTCGGAACAGCCGCCGGTCTTGATGGATAGCAATGTGGAGAGTTGTACCGCGTTCGGGTCGAAATGCTCGCGATGGATCTGCTGTGCGCGGAACATCAAGTCAGCGAAGGGAAGTTTGAATAATTCCTCGACTGCTTCCACGCTCCAGCGTTGCGGTGTGACCTTGGTTTGGACAGGACGGATGAATTCGATGGTTTGAGTTTGCATATGATTGGTGACCAACAAGTAGAATGATGGAACGAACCCCTGACCCCGGCATTATTAGGATCGGAACGACTTGTCTATTTTATCGCATCGCCTACTTAACATCGGCCTGAAATTTGGACATCTGCTGCCTGCGCAGCCCTGCGTGCTGTGTGGCGCATTCAGTCGTGACGGCGTGTGTTGCGCCGCCTGCGATACAGAACTTCCACGACTGCCCGCCACACACTGCCCGGCCTGCGCTTTACCGACACTCGCGGGCGAGTTGTGCGGGAAGTGTCTGCAACAACCACCCGCCTTCGATCATACGGTCGCGGCATTCAGCTACAGCTTTCCCATCAATCAACTCATCAAGGCGTTGAAGTTCCATGAGCGCTTGCTCCTGGCCAATCTCTTGGCCGATGAGCTGGCTTCTCGCATTCCGGAACGCCCAGACCTCATCGTGGCGTTACCCTTGCATCCGCTACGCTTGCGCGAACGAGGATTCAACCAATCCCAACTGCTGGCCGCACGCCTCTCCAAACAACTCAACATCCCACTCCTGACCGATGCCTGTCGGCGTGTACGCGATACGCCACCGCAATCCAAGCTCCCCTGGAAGGAGCGTGACAAGAACATGCGCCACGCCTTCGCGATTTCTCCTGATGTGGATATCCAAAGCAAACATGTTGCCATCGTCGATGATGTGATGACCACAGGTGCTTCGATAGGTGAGATGGCGCATATGCTGAAACAAGCAGGCGCTAGGAAGGTGAGTGCTTGGGTGGTGGCGCGGACGCTGCCGCACCACGAACGGGGAGCCTAATCGGCGCTCCCTAAAAACCTTTGAGTTTTTGCTGCACGAAAGCTTGCAGCTCGGGTGTCAGTGACTGACTGTCGAGGGCGCGCTGGTAAGCAAATTTCGCCTCAGCCATCCGTGTCAATGCCTGTAAAGAGATTCCATAGCCCATTAGCCAGACACCATTATTG
>JARCRR010000029.1 GCA_029850565.1 Gallionella sp.
GTCGTGCTACCCCAGACGGTGTTGATGTTGCAAATACAACTCCTCCACCTTTGTCCTCGCCCACGGTGTCTTGCGTAAGAACTTCAGGCTGGATTTGACACTCGGGTCATGGGTGAAGCAGCGGATGGGGATGGCGTCCGCCATGGCTTCCCAGCCCATCGTCTCGGAAAGTTGGGTGACGATTCTCTCAAGGGTGATGCCTTCCAGTGGAGGACGGTTGCTGGGTTTGTTGGGGGTATCCATATTCGGATTTTACCGAGTATTCCTTTGTGCAGCGCATACAATGTGACCTCTTTAATTCCGCGCCACTTTTCCTATGTCTGATCCCATTCGCCTCGCCAAACGTCTCGTCGAGTTGACGCATTGCTCTCGTCGAGAGGCGGAGCTGTACATCGCCGGGGGCTGGGTGAGTGTGGATGGGGTAGTGGTAGAAGAGCCGCAGTTCATGGTGGTGCAGCAAAGGGTGGAACTGCATCCCGATGCGAGCCTGACGCCTGTTGCGCCGGTGACGATCCTGTTTCATCAGCCCTTGGGGATGGAGATCAACACGGATTCACTAAGGCAGTCGATTCGTGCCGACACCCGATCAGCAGACGATCATTCCGGTGTGCGCCTACTCAAGCAGCATTTTGTGCGCATGACTCCGTGTTTGCCTCTGGAAGAGAAGGCGAGCGGGATATCGGTATTGACACAGGACTACCGGGTGTCGCGCAAATTGAGTGACGATGCCGCCACCATTGAGCAGGAATATATCGTGGAGGTGTCGGGCGAGCTTTCGGCTGAGGGCCTCAAGCAGTTGAATCATGGGCTTTCCTTCAACGGCAAGTTGCTGCCGCCCATCAAGGTGAGTTGGCAGAGCGAAAGGCATCTGCGCTTTGCGCTGAAGGGCATGCAAGCCGGCCAGATAGCGCACATGTGTGCATGCGTCGGGCTGCAAGTGATCTCGATGAGGCGTCTCCGTATCGGGCGGCTGTCGATGTCGAAATTACTGCCGGGGCAGTGGCGCTATTTGGCTGCGTATGAAAGGTTCTAAATCCGGGATTTCGCTGGTGTCATTTTGCGGCTGGGATGGCGACACACTAGTGTTGAACATCCTCGGACGTCCTCGTGCAAAGAAGACCAAATTCGGCAAGGTCATAGGGCATCAGTTGGAGATTCATGTGGCAGAGCAACCGGTGCGCGGCAAGGCGACGGCGCATCTCGTGCGGTTTTTGGCTGAGGAATTCGACGTGGCGGAGACCGCGATCACGGTGGTTTTCGGGGTCTACAACGTGAACAAGCAATTGCGTGTCACAGCGCCAAGACGACTGCCTGCGGTGATCGCGAAACACTTCACCTAGGTGTCGCGGATGGTGAGCCTATGGCTGTTTGTCGCAATCGTGGAAGAACCTGTCTAATGTGCGCACATGCCAAGGGGTGGGCAGTTTTGCCGAGCAGATCTTCTTCCGTGTTGCGATGCTCAAGTTTATGGTCGAGCGGTTCGCCGAGGATGCGGTTGGCCTCCGTCAGCCTTCCGTGGCAGACAGCCGCATGCAATTCGTTGGTGTGATCGATGATGCGTTTAGGCTGTGTATCAATGACAGCAACGCCGGTGTCTAAGCCGCTGGACCATTGCAGGTATGACATAATCTCGCCCGAAGGCGTATCCCTATATTTTTCTTTTCTGTTCTTTTTTGCCACCCATATCGCGTCAATCGAAATGAGCCCTACCGAATTATTTTGGATCAAGCGATGAGTGATTCGACTACCTCATCGCAGCGGTCGTTGTTGCGCCGCTATTTGTTGGTTCTGTATACCTTGCTGATCATGTATGCCAGCCTTTCCCCTTTGGCGGGGTGGCAAGAGCAGGGCTTGGAGTTTGCCGAAGTGCTCACTTCGCCGGTTTGGCAGACCTATACCGCGTTTGATGCGCTGACCAACTGCTTGGCCTACTTCCCGCTCGGGGTGCTACTGGCGTTGACGTTGCATGCGCATTTTGAGGGTGTGCGCAGCTTGCTGTTGACGGTCATGTGCGCATTGCTGCTCTCTCTGACGCTGGAATATCTGCAGATGTACCTGCCCAGCCGCATCAGCTCGAATGCGGATGTGCTGACCAACAGTTTTGGGGCCTTTGTCGGCGGCGTTCTGGCACTGGCCATTGCGCCGCGTGAGTGGTTCGCCCGTGCCACACAATGGCGCATCGCCCTTTTTCAGCGCGGGTACGGTGTGGATTTTGGTTTGGCGCTGTTGATGTTGTGGATGTTCGCGCAGATTAATCCCACCTTGCCCATGTTGGGCAATGTATTCATCACCGAAGCGGCTCACCGCATCTTTGTGAGCATGCCGGAGGAACCTTTCAATATCTGGGAAAGCACGGCGGTGGCGCTGAACCTGCTGATGATCGGCTTGCTGTTGCAGACGCTGTTGCATGTACGCCGCCATGCCGCCATCGCCTTGTTGATCGTGTTGTGCGTGGTTGCGCTGGTCAAATTCATCGCCGCCGCAGTACTGCTCAAATCGTGGGCGCTCATGCTGTGGTTGAACAGCGAGGCGATGCTCGGCATCGTCATCGGCATGCTGATCTTGTGGGCGATGCACTCGCTACCCAGAGTTTCCCTGTTGTGGGTCACCGCGACAGCGGCGCTGGTCTATCTCATGCTCGCGCTGTGGGTACTCGATAGCGGTACGCCTTCCGCGGCGATGCGCCTGTATCATTGGCGCTACGGGCATCTGCTCAACTATAACGGCATGTCGCAGATCGTGTCCGTGATGTTCCCCCTGTTGCTGGTGGCTTACCTGTGGCAGACGCGCAGGCGGCGAACCAATTGATTTGCATGGCAAGGAGCTAACGATGAATTATTTCGATAAGCACGTGTTTTTCTGCACCAACCAGCGCGAGGATGGCAGCGATTGCTGCAACAATCATGGCGCACAAAAGGCGCGCGACTATGTGAAGGACAAAGTCAAAGCGCTGGGACTTTCCACTCGCCAGAACAAGATACGCATCAACTCGGCGGGCTGCATGGATCGCTGCGATGATGGCCCGGTGATCGTGGTCTATCCGGAAGGGACCTGGTACACCTTCGTGGATGAGAGCGACCTGGATGAGATCATCGAGTCCCACTTGAAGAACGGGCAGGTCGTGGAGCGCCTAAAAATATAATGGCTATCGCATTGCAGAAATTCTCCGTTGTTGGTGGCGCGGGACATCTCGAGGGTGTCGTGCATGTGCCGGATGATATTCCCTGCGCCATCGCGGTCGTGGCCCATCCGCTGCCGACGATGGGCGGCAACATGGAGAGCAAGGTCGCGGTCATTCTGGCCAAGACCTTCGCTGACCTTGGGTGCGCCACCTTCCGCTTCAACTTTCGCGGGGTGGGCGCGAGCGAAGGCAAGTACACCGGCGGTGACGGTGAAGAGCAGGACCTGATCTCTGTTGCCCGTTACGCGCAAGAACAGTTCGGCGA
>JARCRR010000030.1 GCA_029850565.1 Gallionella sp.
GCACTTGATGGTGGCAAGCTAGGCGACCTGCCTCGCGGCAAACTTTTCCCGGAATTGGATGCGGCGCTGTTTGAATTAAAAGCGGGCGAGGTGAGTGGTGTGTTGGAATCTGAACTTGGCTTCCATGTGCTGCGCTGTGACACCATCAGCGCAGCCAGCGTGCTTGGTTTCGCTCAGGCGAAACAACATATCCGCAAACTGATGGAGCAAAAACGAAAGCGAGCTTGTCAGCAAGCGTGGATCAGGCAATTGGTCGAAGGCAAGTAGGGCGTGGCACCAAAGGGAGACACCTGGCACGCACTTCAATGTGCATGACGCCCCGTATCGGTGCGCACCTGTCTTGGGCGGAGCTATAACTCGCTGATGCACCAACGATAAATAATTGGCTTGGTTCGTGCTAAGAATGGAATACGACATTCCGAAAGCTTGCCAATGACCATCCGCATTGCGCTCCATCATCAGACACGCTACCAGTTCGATCATGCGATCAATCTGTGGCCGCACGAGATTCGTTTGCGTCCCGCCGCGCACAGCCGCACCCCCATACACAGCTATTCGCTCAAGGTCGAGCCCGCCGGACATTTTCTGAATTGGCAGCAGGATCCTTTCGGCAACTGGGTGGCGCGGCTGGTGTTCCCCGAGAAAGCGACCTCGCTCAAGATCACGGTCGATCTGGTCGCGGACATGACGGTGATCAATCCCTTCGATTTCTTCATCGAGGAGTATGCCGAGCATTTCCCCTTCAGCTATGCCGACGGATTGAAACGCGAACTCGCGCCTTACCTCGAAGCCGACCCCGCCCCCCCCTTGTTCCAGGACTGGCTGACGCGCACGCGGCGTGATTTCCTGAATAAGGAGATGCGCACCATAGACATGCTGGTCGGCATCAATCGGCGCGTGCAGGGGGATGTGGGATACATCGTGCGTCTGGAGGCGGGTGTGCAAACACCGGAGCAGACGCTGGAACTCAAACGCGGTTCGTGCCGTGACTCGGCATGGTTGCTGGTGCAGGCGCTGCGCCATCTTGGCTTGGCGGCACGCTTCGCCTCCGGTTATCTGATCCAGCTCAAAGCCGATGTGAAGGCGCTCGACGGGCCATCTGGCACCGAGCACGACTTTACCGACCTGCATGCGTGGACCGAAGTCTATATTCCCGGTGCAGGCTGGATCGGACTGGATCCCACCTCCGGCCTGCTGGCGGGCGAAGGCCACATCCCGCTGGCGTGTACCGCGACACCCTCGTCCGCCGCGCCGGTGATCGGCGTCACCGAAGCGTGCGAGACGAAATTCGATTTCGCCATGAAAGTGACGCGCATCCACGAAGACCCGCGCGTCACCCGGCCCTATACCGAGGCGCAATGGCAGGCCATTCAGGACTTGGGGCATCAGGTTGATGCCGAGTTGAAGAAGCATGATGTGCGATTGACCATGGGCGGTGAACCGACCTTCGTTTCCATCGACGACATGGATGGTCCGGAGTGGAACTTCACCGCGCTGTCGGACAAGAAGCGTGAACTGGCGGGTGATCTGCTCACCCGACTGCAAGGACATTTCGCGCCGGGTGCGATGCTGCATTTCGGTCAGGGCAAGTGGTATCCGGGAGAACCGTTGCCGCGCTGGGCACTGGGTTGCTACTGGCGCACCGATGGCAAACCGTTATGGAAAGACCGCTCGCTGTTGCTCACGGCGGATGACGGCGGCAAACAGAACACGGTCGATGCGTTGAGCTTCATGCAGGGACTCGCGCACGAACTGGCGCTGGATGAAGGCTTCATCATCCCGGCTTATGAAGATGTGACGCAAGTTATCAACGAAGAGCTGCGTTGGCCGGAAAATCTCGATCCGCATTCCGCTGATTTGAAAAATACCGATGAACGAAAACGTATGGCCAAGCTCATCGAACGCGGGCTGGGCGAGGCGGTGGGTTATGTGTTGCCCTTGAAGGCACTGCCGCCCGCCACGCCGCAACATGCCGCCAAGGCCATCGTCGCGGCCGGTTTCCGTTCCAGTCCGTGGCCCATCAAGCGCGAGCATCTGTATCTCATTCCGGGCGATTCGCCGCTGGGGCTGCGTCTGCCATTGGCATCGCTGCCGTGGGTATTGCCGGAAGACAAAGAAGAAGCATTCGGGCGTGATCCTTTCGATGCGACACATGAAGCGCCCGACGCAAAATCTTCGAGCCAAAAATCCAAGGCCACAGTCAGCAAGGAAAAATACGATCCGCGCGAAGTGGTACACACGGCCTTGTGTGCCGAGGTGCGCAAAGGGGTGCTGTGTGTGTGTTCCTGCCGCCCGTGCCTCTGCTCGAAGACTTCATCGTATTACTGGATGCAATCGAAGCCACAGCATCCGCATTGAAGTTGCCGCTACGACTGGAAGGTTATACCCCGCCCGCCGACGCGCGCGTGAAGGAGCTCCGTATCACGCCCGATCCCGGTGTGATCGAAGTGAACATCCATCCTTCCGGCACTTGGGAGCAACTGGTGGCGAACACGCAGATACTGTACGAGGAAGCCCGCCAGGCCCGTTTGGGCACAGAGAAGTTCATGCTGGATGGTCGGCACACCGGCACGGGTGGCGGCAACCATGTCACGCTGGGTGCGGCCACACCCGCCGATTCACCCTGCCTGCGCCGCCCCGATGTGCTGATGAGTCTCATCACTTATTGGCAACATCATCCCGCGCTGTCGTATCTGTTCTCCGGCATGTTCATCGGCCCCACCAGCCAGGCACCGCGCGTGGATGAAGCGCGGCACGAAAGCCTGTACGAACTGGAGATCGCCTTCCAGCAGATGGCGGAGAAGATGAAGCCGGGTAAAGAGAATCAGCAACCTTGGCTGGTGGATAGATTGTTGCGCAACCTGCTGGTCGATCTTTCCGGCAACACCCATCGCGCGGAATTCTGCATCGACAAACTATATTCGCCCGACAGCGCGACAGGACGCTTGGGGCTGGTCGAGTTCCGGGGTTTCGAGATGCCGCCGCACGCGCAGATGTCGCTGTTGCAGATGTTGCTGCTGCGCGCACTCGTCGCGCGTTTCTGGCAGACGCCTTACAGCGGCAACCTGAATCGTTGGGGCACCGAACTGCATGACCGCTTCATGCTGCCGCATTTCGTGGCGCAGGACATGCGCGATGTAGTGCTCGACTTGCAACGCGCAGGCTATGCCTTCGAGTTCGACTGGTTCGCGCCTTTCCTGGAGTTTCGCTTCCCGCGTTTCGGCACAGTCGCCTATCACGGTATCGAGATCGAACTGCGACAGGCCATCGAACCGTGGCACGTGCTGGGTGAAGAAGTCAGTGCGGGGGGCACGGCGCGCTATGTCGATGCCTCCATCGAGCGCATGCAGATCAAAGTCAGCCACATGAACGACAATCGCCATATCGTCACCTGCAACGGCAGGCCGTTACCGCTCACCCCCACCGGCACGCGCGGCGAGTATGTGGCGGCAGTACGTTACCGCGCCTGGTGCCCCCCCTCGGGGCTGCATCCCACCATCGGCGTGCAAGCCCCGCTGGTGTTCGACTTGGCGGATAGCTGGAACGGTCGCTCCATTGGCGGCTGCACCTATCACGTCGCGCATCCGGGTGGACGCAACTACGACACCTTTCCCGTGAATGCCAACGAAGCCGAGGCACGGCGCGTGGCACGCTTCTGGAATCACGGCCACACGCCGGGAGAGATGCACATCCGCCGCGAAGGTCGCAATCCCGATTACCCGTTCACATTGGATCTGCGCCGTGCACCGGAACCGATGCTGGAAGGGGCTGCGGTGCGTCCTGTCGAGATGATTCCTCCTGTGGCAAAAAAGGGAGGCAGATGACCGTTCTTCACCACGGCCGACGTGCCAGCCTGGCACGGTATTCGCTGATCACAACTCAACACCCGGAATAACGAGCCCATCATGGAATTTGCACAGAGTGAATACGGCAAGATCACTGCCTACGACGAGTTGCTTGACGCCAAGTTGCGTCCGCGAACGGCCGCACAACCATTATTCGATTACCTGAACTCGCTGGACGCGGACGAGTTGATCGCGCGCAGAGAGGCTGTCGAAGCGACGATCATGGCCATGGGCATCACCTTCACCATCTACAGCGAGGCGGGCAACATCGATAGGGCATGGCCTTTTGACGTGATTCCGCGCGTGATGGGGCGCAGCGAATGGGATCCCATCCAAGCCGGATTGAAGCAAAGACTGACCGCGCTCAACCTGTTCATCAACGATCTGTATAACGAGCAATACATCATCAAGGACGGTATCTTCCCTGCCGAGGTGTTGGAGGGATCGGTCAATTTCCGTCGCCAATGCATCGGCGTGACGCCCCGTTTTGGCGTGTGGGCGCATGTCTGCGGCACCGACTTGGTGCGTGACAAGGATGGCACCGTTTATGTGCTGGAAGATAATCTGCGCGTTCCTTCGGGCGTGTCTTACATGCTGGAGAATCGCCAGATCATGAAGCGCATCTTCCCCGAGGTGTTCCGCACGACCAACATCTTGCCGGTGGATGATTACCCCACCCAGCTCTATCACACGCTGGAGGCACTCTCGCCTCGCCCCGGCGACCAACCCGTTGTCGCCGTATTGACGCCCGGCATCTACAACTCGGCCTATTTCGAGCACAGCTATCTGGCGCAACAAATGGGCGCGTTTCTGGTGGAGGGGCAAGATCTGTTGGTGGGCGTGGATGATGTGGTTTATATGAAGAACATCTTCGGCCTACAGCGCGTGGATGTGATCTACCGCCGCATCGACGATAACTTCCTTGACCCCGAAGCGTTCAGCCCGGATTCCATCCTCGGCGTGCCCGGGCTGATGCGCGCTTGGCGCAAAGGCAATGTCGGCATCGCCAATGCGCCCGGTGCCGGTGTGGCAGACGACAAAGTGGTGTATGCCTTCGTGCCGCAGATCATCAAATACTATCTGGGTGAGGAGCCCATCCTCGCCAACGTGCCGAGCTATCTGTGCATGTACCCGGACCAATGCGAATACGTGTTGAACAATCTGGACAAGTTGGTGGTGAAACCGGCGAATGAATCCGGCGGTTACGGCATGCTCATCGGGCCGCGCGCCACGCAGGCAGAGCGCGATCAATTCGCCCAACTCATCCGTGCCAATCCGCGCAATTACATGGCGCAACCGACACTGGAGATTTCCACTGCACCGACCTTGATCGACGGCGAATTGGCGCCGCGACATTTGGACCTGCGCCCCTTCGTGCTGCAATCCGACAAGCTGTATGCAACCACAGGCGGGTTGACCCGCGTGGCGCTGCGCAAAGGTTCCTTGGTGGTGAACTCGTCGCAAGGGGGCGGCAGCAAAGACACTTGGATCGTGGAAGACACATCATGCTAGCCCGCGCCGCAGAGAATCTGTACTGGATGGCGCGCTATCTGGAACGTGCCGAGAACACCGCACGCCTTATCAACAGCACCACCGATGTGCTACTGGATTTGCCACAGGGTGCGACCCTGGGTTGGGACACGCTCATCAAAGTGGCCGGACTGGATAAGTCCTTTGGCAAGCTCTACACAGAGGCCAACGAAGATTCGATCATGCGCTTCATGATCGAGGACGAGCACAACCCAAGCTCCATCTTGTCTTGCGTGAAATATGCCAGAGAGAACACGCGCACCCTGCGTGAGCTGTTGCCGGAAGAGTTGTGGGAGCGCATCAACAGCCTGTATCTGTATCTGAAAGACAATGCCAGCCACACCCTGCACAGCCGCCGCGAAAGATACATCGTGTTGCAGAATGTGGTCGCGCAACGCCATGCCATCGTGGGTTTGATCTCGGGTGTGATGGCGCATGATCTGGCGTATCAATTCATCCGTCTCGGCCGCAACATCGAGCGTGCGGACATGACCACGCGCATCCTCGACATCAACTTCGCCGTGTCCATCCCCAAAGACATGCCGCTGTACGAGGTGAGTGTGGAGCGTTTGTGGATGAGCACACTTAAAGCACTGTCCGCCTATCAGACCTATCGTCGCCTCAAGACGGTGCATGTCACGGGCGCAGGGGTGATCGAGTTTCTCATCAACGATGAGCGTTTCCCGCGCAGTTTGGAATATTGCTTGAAGGAGGCAGAGTCTTGTCTGCAAGCGATGCCGTTCAGCGGCGTGGTGTTAAGCAGCGTTCAATCTGCTCGCGTGAACCTGCAACGTTTGAATGAGAACGAGCTGGATTCGGGTGAGTTGCACGAACTGCTGGATGTGACGCAAAAAGAATTGGGCGAGATCAATAGCGCACTGGCCGCCCAGTATTTCCACGCTTACGATGAACCGAGCAAGACATCCGCCGAGCAGATCCAACAACAATCTTAGATATCGACCATGACCTATTGCCTAGCCATCAACACCAACGAGGGGTTGGTATTCTGTTCGGACTCGCGCACCAACGCGGGCTTCGACAATGTATCGACCTATACCAAGATGCATTCTTTCGTCTGGCCGCAAGATCGTTTCATAGTCTTATTGTCGGCAGGCAATCTAGCCACGACGCAGTCGGTCGTCAAACGCATCAATGCGGACCTTGAGAAGTCGCTGCTACCCAATCTTCTGTCAGTCACCAATATGCACGAGGCGGCTGACTATGTAGCCTCGGTGAGTACCGAGGTGCAGAAACAGCAATCCATCCGCGACAGCTCGGGCAGCACTTACGAAGCCACCTTCATATTGGGCGGGCAGATTGGCAGCGCTGCGCCAGAGACTTTATTGATCTATGCACAGGGCAACTATATCCACGAATCGAGCGCGCATCCGTTCTTGCAAATCGGCGAGATCAAATACGGCAAACCCATTCTCGATCGCGTCATCCAACGTCACACTCACTTGGAAGCGGCAGCGCGCTGCGCGCTGGTATCGATGAATTCAACCATGCGCAGTAACCTCACCGTCGGCCCGCCCGTGGATATGATGATCTACGAAAAGGATTCGTTGAATGGCGGCCGGAGGTTCAACCTGACTGAAGACGACCCGTTCGCCAAGAACATCTCGCAATCGTGGAACGCGGGGTTGACGCAAGCACTGGAGAATCTGCCTCGCTTCCCGTGGGAAAACGAAGCAACGAAATAACGATTTGGAAGGTCAGCCCATCACTAATTCAGAAGATGACATGGCGCGAGTTACGGCATCACCCTGCCGCATCTGTGGTTCGATATCGGCGCAGGTGATGAGTTGATTGAGCGAAGTCAGCTCGCCGCTCAAATAGCGCAAGCGGCCATGCACATAACGTGTGATGCCGCGCGTCAATCTGTACACCAAGACGGGGTGAGTATAGAGGTGCTCTTCCAACTTGTTGCGATCCAAGCGCAGAACGCTGGTGGCACCTTCCGCATATAACCGCGAATCGATGCCGAATCTGTTGCCGCCCATGAAGGCTATGGTGTTGGCGATGTCGCCTGGTTTGATCGCATGCACCGTCAGCACACCCTCGGGACTGTTCAGTCGCACCTCGATACCGCCGCTCATCACGATGAACAGACTGTCTTGAAAGATACCCTTGGGCAAACAGATCAGATCGCCTGCTGAAAAGTCATCCGCGACAAGCATGCTCATCAAAAGATCGACCTCGTCATCACTCAATTCTTCCGTGATGGGTGAAAGGCGCAACATCGAGCTTATCGGTTTCATTGGGTCACCTCTTCAGTCCTTAACTCGTCATCGCAGCACCTTCAAGAACGAGTGCTGAAAAAAAGTGGGCATCCCGGGGGATGCCCGAATCAGAGAGGAGAGAAATGAAAGTAGCGCACACATGCCGTGTAACTACTCTCGCCTTGATATCAGCAAGCTACATGCCAGCCATGGGTGTCTATAGTTATCAGCAAGTTAGGTCTTTTCAATGGTTCACGCAGTGTGAGTTTTCGCACCACTCTGTTGCTTGCCGCACTGCATTGGTGAATATACCGGTGTCAAATTGCATATAAGCGAACCACCCCCATTGGGATGGCATCGGGATGTTTCGCGAAGAGGGAAACGAATGTTTGCCGCCCAGCTAGGCTCATGCTACTGTTTCGCTGCCCATAGAAGCAACCGCACTTAAAGTTAAGGAAGAACATGACTTATTGCTTGGCCATCAACACGGATACAGGTTTCGTCCTTTGTTCAGATTCGCGCACCAATGCCGGGTTCGACAACATCTCCACTTACTCGAAGATGCATACTTTCGTATGGCCGAACAACCGTGTGTTCGCCTTGCTGTCGGCCGGCAACCTGGCCACCACGCAATTGGTGGTCAAACGCATCAAGGCCGATCTCGACAACGGTGCGATACCCAATCTGCTTTCCGTGAACAACATGCAAGAGGCGGCGGATTACATTGCCACGGTAAGTATGAGTGTGCAGAACCTGCATGTCGTGCGCGACACGGGCAACAACAGTTTCGAAGCCACCTTCATCTTGGCGGGACAGATTGGTGTGTCGCGCCACGAGACCTTGATGATCTACCCGCAAGGCAACTACATCCACGAATCCGACGCGCATCCGTTCTTGCAGATTGGCGAGATCAAATACGGCAAACCCATCTTGGATCGCGTCATCAAGCGTGACACCCAACTGGACCCCGCAGCACGCTGTGCGTTGGTGTCGATGAACTCGACCGTCCGCAGCAATCTGACGGTCGGCGCGCCTATCGACTTGCTGATCTACGAGAAAGGCAGCCTGAATTTCTCTCATCAACTGTGCTTGTCGGAAGAAGACCCTTTCGCCAAACAGTTATCCGAGGCATGGAACAAAGGGCTGGTATCCGCCTTGGATAATCTGCCCAGGTTCTATTGGGAGACAACGGAGGAATACAGAGAGACATCGGCGGCAAACTCTCTACAGGGATGAGAGATCGCTCTCTGAGCATACATTTCACTGTGGCTGTTTACAGCGACTCTCCCATCTGAAATAGATTCTTCGCTTGCTGTTCGCATGAATGGCGGACATCGCCATCCAGTTTTTTCAGCCAGGTTTCCGGCAGTTGTTCAATCCCATAAAGCGCTCCCGCCAGCATCCCCGCGATGGCGCCGGTCGTATCGGCATCTCCCCCTCGATTCACCACATCGATGAGACAAGAGCGGAAGTCATCCGTATCAAAGAAGCTCTGGAACACGGCTTGTATTGTGTCGACGATATACCCGCTCGGATTCTGACTTTGGCGTACAGCGCGGAATTTGAATTGCGGGAATTGCTCGACCAAGCGGTGCGCGTGTTGGTGCAGCAGATGGTTCTTGTCCGCGCCCAATAACGAATCGTGCACCATCAGAATCAATGTCTCGCAGGCAGCATCCGAGAGCAGGCAGTTGTGGGTGACATGGGCTTGTGCACGACTTGCGGCGCGCACGCTTTCAGTCGGCTGGCCAAAGGTGGCAAGTGCGACAGGCAATAATCGCATCGCTGCGCCATTGCCGGCGTCGTGGTCGGAATAGGGAGCTTCCGGGTTCCCTGTCTTGCGGAATTGCAGCAGGTTGCGCCGCACCGTATTGCCGATGTCCACCGGCTTGGCGCGCATCCATGCATCGAATGCGTGCGCTGCCGCCAAGGTATCAACTTTTCCAGCGGTGAGGATGGACTCGCCGAGTGCCAACGACATCGTTGTGTCATCGGTGACTTGTCCTGCCTTGAGATGTAGCCAGCCACCGCCTCTGATCTTGTCATGCACCACGTATTGCAAAGCGATCTCGTGCGGTGTCATGAATTCCACCGTCGCACCCAGCGCGTCGCCGATGGCGAGACCGAGATAGGCGGCGATGGCACGGTCAGCGGTGACCATGAAGGATCAATCCTCGGGGCCGAAGCAGTTCAGGTAATCCGCGCAATACTCACAGCTCGGGGAACGACACACGTTGATATCTTCCTTGTCGCACAGTTGTTTGTAGAGGAACTTCTTCCACTTCATATCGTGCACGTTCTTCGCGGCGAGTGAAGGGAAGTTATGCTTCATCAGTTGCCCCAGATATTCGCGCGACCATAGCCCCAAGTCCTGCCACAGATGGTCGTTAGCCATGCATGCATTGGTCACCACTTCCGCCATCCATTCTTCAGAACGGCTTTGAAAAGCGCGATGCTCAAGGAGTAATGCCAGTACATCATCGCGCTCCAGTGCGCGCGGATCGACGATATGCAAAGAATGACGCACCACGAGTTCTACACCGGGATAGTGCAGGGATATCAAGGCAGAAAAGTCATCCGCATTCAATCCGAGCGCAGGCGGTAACGCGCCTATGCCTGCCATCTGATTGGTGATCATCTGTGCGAACAGCACATCGTTAGGCAAGCCGACCGCATGCGACATCAGCTCCGCATACAGATCATCGGGCTGAGTACGTGATTTTTGAATGGTCATGGCACCGGCTCGCACGATGATTCCTTACTTGCTTGGGTACTCGATCAGCAGATCTTCATCGCGCAGCACCATCTGGCAAGCCAAGCGCCATTCGGTGGTGACGAGGTCATTCACTTTCATCGCCTCAACCTGCGCCTGCGTGATCTTGCCTTCCTGCTTCAATACGCTGATCTCACGGTCGGTGAGCGGGCCGGCCATCGGTCCTTTGTTGGACAGGTTGGTGATCTTCACGAGACAGGTCGAGCATTCACCGTTCTCGCAACCGAAATCGATGGGGATGTGATTCTCCTTGGCCATGACCAGCACGGTCTTGACGAGGCTGCCTGCGGGCATGTAGATGGTCTTGTCCTTGTGCAGGGGGCTGGAAAAAGTGATGTTCGGCATTGCTGTACTCCTACTTAGGTTATAAAAAATCGTTAAGCCTTCACGGTGATATCGCCACCCAATACTTGTGCCTGACAGGCGAGGCGGTCGCTGCGTCCGGCCATGTTCTCTTGTAATACCTTGTCTTCCAGCACCGAGCGTTCGCTCATGTGCTCCATGCCGCTCTTGATCTTCATGATGCAGGTGCCGCATTCACCCTCGCGGCAACCGTAGGTGATGCTGGCGCCGACCTTCTCCGATATCTCGATCAGACGCGTACCGGCAGGGACCGAAACAGTGATGCCCAGTTTTTCGAATGTGACGTTTGCCTTAGGCATGTGATGGCTCCTGTGCGAATAGTTCAGACATTGAGATGACACGGTTTTGAACAGTGCCGGTGAGGTGTTGTGCGAGTTGAATACCCAAGTCGCGGCAGCGTCCCAACTCTTCTTCAGTCGGGATGAGGCGCGCACGCACGCCTTTGATCGGCACCCGCAACTTGAGACCGCGCAGGCGGTCTTCGATCATGTTGATCGCTTCGCCGCTCCAGCCGTAAGAGCCGAATGCCGCGCCGAATTTGTCGCGCACCTTGATGGCTGCCAGCGAGGACAACAAGTCCCACACCGGCTTCACCGCGTCGCCGTTGATGGTGGGTGAGCCGATAGCGAGTCCATCCGCCTCCTCGATCAGATCCACGAAAGGCAGGTTGCCGCCCGCTTGCAGGTCATACATCGAGACGCGCACACCCGGCACCGTCTCCGCGCCATCCACCACGGCCTGCGCCATGCGTGCCGTGTTGCCGTAGGACGAGATGTAGAACACCAGCAAGGATTTGTTGTTCACTCCCACTTCGTTGTGCAACAAGGGCGATGCGAGTTGGCGGTAGCGCTGCATATAGCTGCGCGGCGCTTCGCGCAGGATAGGGCCGTGCGCAGGGGCGATGAGTTTGAGCGGAAGGGGCTCCAGCAATTCGAGCGCATCCAACACATGTTCGCGGAACGGCCGCATGATGTGCTGGTAGTAGTACTCGAAGGAGAAGCGGAAGTCGCCGACTTGGTCGTTGAACAAGCGCGCATCGCAGAAGTGACAGCCGAACACATCACCGCTTAACAGGATGCCCTGTTCTTCGACCAGCGTGCACTGTGTGTCCGGCCAATGCAGGAACGGTGTCGTAAAGAAGCGTAAGGTGCGCCCGCCCAGATCCACGCTGTCGCCGGTTTGAGCGACGTTGAACCCGAGTTCCGGATCTTTGACCAAGGCCTTCAGCATCAACTGCCCCTTGGTGGAGATGTATAGCTTGGCTTGCGGCGCGCGGCGCATCAGTTCGGGCAACGCGCCACTGTGGTCCGGCTCCAGATGGTTGAGTACGATGGTGGTGATCTCATCGTAGCGGGCGACTTGCTCCAAGCGTTTGAAGAATTCCTCGGCGTGTGATTCTTTGACGGTGTCGATGATGGCGACGCCATCCGTGCCACGCACACAATACGAGTTGTAGGTCGTGCCGTTGGCTGTCTTGAGGATGATATCGAATTCGCGCAGACCCGGATCGAGCGCGCCTATCCAATGCGTGCCGGGTGCGATCTCGACAGCATCAGGTGTTTGGATCATGGCGCAGCACTCGGTGCAGGGCAGGGTTCGGAGCGATGACAGACGGGGCAAGGCTCTTCTTTGGGTTGGCTATCATTCAAGCCTATCCATGCATCCACCGCCTTGGCATCGAAGCCCACGCGCAACACGCCATCCACTTCCATCAGCGGACGGCGGATGAGCAGGGGTTCTTTCAACATCAGTGCGAGTGCGCTCTGTGCATCGAACGCGTCAGGATCGACCTCGCCTGATTTCACTTTGGGTGCGGCAGGGTTGAACCACTGTGCGACAGGCAGGTCGTCGAAGAAAGCGCCCAGTCTTTCTGCCGTCCATTTCTCGATGAGCAGATTCTTCGCCAACACGGTATGTCCCGATGCGGCCAACCACACCTTTTGTTTGGTGTTGTTGCCACAACCGGGTTTCTCGTAGAAGACGACGGTGGACATCTCAGGCCGCCAACTTCTCGGCTGGGATGCCGGTGAGCGAACCTGGCGGATTCATGGGCAAACCATCTGCGTTGAGGATGGCGCCCTCGATCGGGCAGATACTCGCACACTGCGAATCTGCAAAATCGCCCGCGCATTCGTTGCACTTGTCCGGATCGATCAGGAAGTGGGGCTTCGCCTCGTAGATCGCCTTGCTTGGGCACAGCGGTTCGCAGGCCCAGCAGCTAGTACACGATTCAATGATCTCTAGTGCCATCGTATTCTCCTCAAGCGACTTTCTGCTGTTCGATTGCTTTAGGTGTCAACTTGCCTGCCACACGCATCTCTTCATAAACCTTGAGCACTGCATCCTCGATGGCTTCCATCGCATGCTCGCCGTTCGGTTGGATGCCGGCGGCTTCCAGCGGCCCCCAAGGTTCGTAGCCGACCTTGCTGCACAACACGACTTCACATCCGGCCAGCACGCGCAACGTCACGTCCAACGCGCTCTCGCCATCGCCGCAGGTGTCGCCGCCTTCACAGTAAGGCGTGGTCTTGCGGTGACCGATGAAACGCACACCTGAAGATGAGGCTTCGTAGATGAGGAACTCGCTGGCATGGCCGAAGTGTTCGTTGATGACGCCGCCGCCTTTGGTGGCGACCGCCATCAGTACCGGACGCGTCTCGGCCTTCGGCTTAGAACCTTGGATGCTGACCAACTGCATCTTGGCTTCTTTAGCGAGGCGTTTGCTTTCCAACTCTTCATTGATCGCCGCATGCACCTCGGCGCGCATCTTCATCGCCTCGGGGTAGTTGATCTCCATCTGCTCGACCTTGTCCATGGTGAACTCCGCACCTCTATCCTCACCCAGCAGGCCGACTGCATCGGCACGGCACTGGCGGCAGTGGCGCATCATGTTCATGTCGCCCTCGCAAGCGTCTTGCAACGTTTGCAACTCTTCAGGAGTAGGGCCACGTTGACCGGTGAGACCGTAGTAGGTGCCGTGCTCCGCTTCCGAGATGAGTGGCATCACGTTGTGCAGGAAAGCACCCTTGGCCTTGACCATCTTGGAGACTTCTTCCAGATGCTTGTCGTTCACGCCGGGGATCATCACCGAGTTCACTTTCACCAAGATGCCTTTCGCCACTAGCATTTCCAGCCCCTTCTGTTGCTGTGCGATGAGTATCTCAGCCGCTTCGCGGCCCTTGATGCGCTTGTTCTTCCAGAAGATCCACGGATAGATCTTTGCGCCCACATCCGCATCCACACAGTTGATGGTGATGGTCACGTGGTCGATGTTGTACTTCGATAACTCTTCGACGTTGTCGGGCAGAGACAAGCCATTGGTCGAGACGCACAGCTTGATGTCCGGTGCCTGCTCGGACAGCATGCGGAACGTCTCGAAGGTGCGCTCTGGGTTGGCCAAAGGATCACCGGGGCCGGCGATGCCCAGCACCGTCATCTGTGGGATGTTCGCCGCGACAGCCAACACCTTCTTCACCGCCTGCACCGGATGGTGCAATTCGGACACCACGCCGGGGCGTGACTCGTTGGCGCAATCGTATTTGCGGTTGCAGTAATTACATTGGATGTTGCAAGCAGGCGCCACCGCCACGTGCATACGCGCGAAGTAGTGGTGTGCCTCTTCGGAATAACAAGGATGGTTGAACACCTTCTCGCGGATATGCTCCGGCAAGTGGCTCATCTGGTCGTCGGTGGAGCCGCACGATCCGGCGGAGCAGCCGCCGCCCGAGGCGGCTTCGCTTGTGGTGTTGTTCAATACGGGTAGTTGCACGATGTGTCCTCCGCTATGGTCTGCCTGACTATCAGCAAACAGCGTGCCTGCTGTTTGTGCTCGCTTAAGTCATTGTTTTGTAGTCATATCGGCAGGGTGGTGCCGGCAACTGTTGTAAATGGCACATGACACGGAGCGAAGCTTGTAACGAACGTGACAAAAGCAGCGTAGAGGGCCGACTTGAGGGGGGAGTAGAGCGGCAAGAGCGTTGTTCTTTGTGGGTTGGCACTGTATTTGCCTCATCACAGCGTATGAGACATCTATTAGATTGGACTGCTTACGAGACCGCCGGGCAGGGCGATGCCTATGCAGGCATCCCCGCGACAGGAGGCGACTTCGCCAAAGCGGTGGCCGTGTGTATCGGTGACAAACAATGCCAGCGTAAACCCAAGGGCGTGATGTGCCCCAGCTTCCGCGCCACCGACGACCCTGCGCATTCACCCGGCGGCAGAGTGAAAGTGCTCAAAGCCGCGCTGAACGGCGAGCTGGGTGACGACGCTTTCGCCGACCCGCGCCTCGCCGCCGCGATGGAACTCTGTGTCGGCTGCAAAGGTTGCAAGCGCGAATGTGCCAACCAAGTGGATATGGCTGCCATCAAGATCGAATATCAAGCACAACGCAATGCGCGGCTAGGCGTGTCCTTGCGCGACAGGATGGTGGCGAGTCTGCCCGAGCAATTGCAGCATCGTCATTTCGTGCGCGGCCTCATCCGCTGGCGCAACCGTGCGCCGTGGTTGGCGAAACTCGGGGAGGTGATCTTTGGGATCTCAGCGAAGCGACGATTGCCGGAACCTGCCGCAGCACCTTTCAACCTAGCGCCGAACCAGTCTCTCCCACTGCATGGGGGAGACGACAAAGACGTCATCCTCTTCGTCGATACCTTTGCTTTGCATTTCGATCCAGAGATCGCCAGCGCTGCACATCAAGTGCTCACCGCCGCAGGCTACAACGTCAGCCTCTTGCAAGCACTGGCCGATGATGATGAACCCGAGCGTGCTTTATGTTGTGGTCGTACCTATCTCTCTTTGGGGCAGGTCGATGCGGCGCGGCATGAAGCGCAACGCATGCATCGAGCATTGCGTCCTGCCTTGGCCGCAGGCACACCCATCGTTGGGCTAGAACCTTCGTGCATCCTCTCGCTGCGCGACGATCATTTGAAACTGGGGTTGGGTGAAGACGCCGTAGCGTTATCGAAACAGGTCTATCTGTTCGAAGAATTCATCGCCAAAGAACACGACCGCAAACGTTTCACCCTCGAATTCAAAGCGCTGCCCAAAGGCATGACCTTGGTACATGGCCACTGCCACCAGAAAGCCGTCGGCGCGATGAAGTCATTGCGCAAAGTGCTGCGCCTCATCCCCGAGTTCGAGTTCGAATTCATCGAAGCCAGTTGCTGCGGCATGGCGGGTAGCTTCGGTGTGGAAGCAGAACACGCCGCCATCTCCATGCAGATGGCCGAGCTGGATCTACTGCCCGCACTGCGCGCCGCACCTGATGCCAACATCCTCGCCAACGGCTTCTCATGCAGACACCAGATACGCGAAGGGGCGGATAGGCAAGCCACGCATGTCGCCTTGCTGCTGCGCGATGCGCTCAAGGATGCAACGCCATGCTGACCGGGGCGATGTTGGGGCTGATGCGCCAGATTGGGCTGGACATCATCACGCTGACCGAAGAGATCGGTGAGGCCGAGTTCTTCGCTAGCCGATTCACACGCGCGGAGACCTTTCGACTGTTGGGCAACATGGTGAAGACGGCAAACGAAATACCTGTGACAGTACGCGAGCGCATGCCACAGATCGACTGGGCAGCGTGGGATGAACTTCAGTCAAAGCTCGACCACCCATCGCAATACCCGTTCAAACTATGGGTCGTCATCAAAG
>JARCRR010000031.1 GCA_029850565.1 Gallionella sp.
TCATGTTTGTCGTTCCGAGTCGGGTTTGTCGTCATTATCCACGAACCGCGCCGCGATCAAGCCGTTCACGGTGCCGAACACGAGCGCGGCGGTGGCGAAGATGGGGATGAGATAGGCGATGCCGCTGTGCGGGATGAGCCACAGGTAGACCACCGCCATCTGGCCTGCGATATGGGCGAAGGCGGCGAGGATGCTATGCGTCACCGCGCCGAAGAAGCGGCGAGGCAAGTGCATGCTTACCGCAAGCGTGGCAAGGCTGCATAGCGCACCGCTCAGGCTCAGGAAGAATCCCGGTGCGAGGAAGTTGCCAAATAGAAGGCTGCCCGCAATCACGCGCAACAGCGATACCCATGCGGCCGCACGCCAACCGAAACGTGCCAGCACGATGAGCGTGACGATATTGGCCAGCCCCGGTTTGACGCCGGGCAGCGGTGAAGGGATGGCGTTCTCTAACACGGTGAGGCCGAGTGCGACCGCGGCCATCCTGGCGATGTGGTGGTCTTCCGAAGTGGTGGCTAACTTAATAGTTGAGGCTGTCATATTTCTTGGCACTGCCCGTCAGTTCAACGCTCACTTCATTCGGCAGGCAGATGGCGATCTCGCCCGCTTGCTGTAGCCAGCCTTGGCGCACGCAATATTGTCTGGGGCTGGGGTCGCTGCTGATACGTGCTTTGCGTTTCTCGATGGTGATGATGCTGACGCCGAGCGGGCCGGGCACTTCGATCTGCTGGTCGCGCGACAGAGGCGCTTCGCGGAACACTTTGCCGCCGCTGCGGATGATGGCGCGGTCGGCGAGTTCGCCGTTCCAAAGTGTGAGGGTGAGCAGGACGACGCAGAGACAGCCGAGCAGGAGTGTCAGCCAATCGCCTGTCTTGACTGACGAGAGGAACGACTCATACGAGCTCACGATGACGCACCAACACTTGTTGCTGTGGCTTGAAATGTTGGGCGAGACGCTCGGCCAGATACACCGAGCGATGTTGTCCGCCGGTGCAACCGATGGCGACGGTGAGATAACTGCGATTGTCGGCGATGTAGCAGGGCAGCCAACTCTCGATGAAGATGCGGATGTCCTCATACATCTTTTGCGTGGTCGGCGTCTGTTGTAGAAACTCGATCACGGGCATATCACGTCCGGTGAGCGGGCGCAGCAACGGGTCGTAATGCGGGTTGGGCAGGCAGCGCACATCGAACACCAAGTCGGCATCGAGCGGGATGCCGTGCTTGAAGCCGAACGATTGGAACAACAGCGTGAGACGTGCGCGATCGAGGTGGATGAATTCCTTCACCCACGCACGCAATGCATTGGCACCCAACTCGGTGGTATCGATGTGGTGCGCCAGTTCTGAAATGTCGGCAAGCAGTTCACGTTCATAAGCGACGCATTCGGGTAGCGTGCGCACACCGTCGTTCAGTGGATGCGAGCGGCGTGTTTCGGAGAAGCGCTTCACCAAGGTGTCAGTTTGCGCATCAAGGAACAACACATGCACATCTACGCCGAACCGTTTCATTCCTGCGATGTGGGTGGGTAGTTGTTCGACGCTGGTGCCGCTGCGTACGTCGATACTCACCGCCATGCGGGTATAGCCCGCGTTCTGTAGATTGTCGATGAGGTCGGTGAGTAATTCGACGGGCAGGTTGTCCACGCAATAAAAACCGGTGTCTTCCAGCGTCTTGAGTGCCACGCTCTTGCCGGAACCGGATAAGCCGCTGATGAGGAATAGTTGCATGATCAACTCTTATATGCCGCTGCCATAGATCTGTTGCTCTTGGCGGGTGATGAATTCCTGCATGGTGTCGATACCGCGTTGCTGCAACACGAAGTTGCGTGCGGCGGCCTCGACCAACACGGCGAGGTTGCGTCCGGCCATCACGGGGATCTCCACTTTGCTGATATTCACGCCCATGATCTCTTCGCGTCCAGATTGCGGCAGACGGTCGAGTTTGGAGAGGTCGTCGTGTTGCGGGCGATAGAGATGCACGATGAGCTTGAGGCTCTTCTTGCGACGTACGGCGGTCTCGCCGAACATGGTGCGGATGTTGAGCACACCCAGCCCGCGCACTTCCAGAAAATCGCGCAGGATTTCCGGGCAGCGGCCTTCCAGTGCCTCGGGTGAGATGCGATACAACTCGACGATGTCATCCGCGACCAAGCCGTTGCCGCGCGTGATGAGCTCCAGTGCCAATTCACTCTTGCCCACACCGCTGTCGCCCGTGATCATCACGCCGACGCCGAGCACGTCGATGAACACGCCGTGTCGTGTGGTGGATTCCGCCAGCGCTTTGATCATGTAGTGGCGCACCATCCACATCAGGTGCACGCTACCCAATGGTGAGCGGAACAGCGGAGTCTGAGTGCGATTGGCGAAATCGATCAGCCCTTTGGGGATGTCGGTATCGCCCGCCACGATGAGACAGGATGGTCTGGTGCTCTCCAGTTTTGCGAGTGCCGCAGCCAGGTCGGCCGGTGATAGGGAGTGGAGATAGTCCAACTCAGTGTTGCTCAAGACCTGTACCCAGTTCGGGTGCACCAGATTCATGTGGCCGATCAGGCCGAGGTTGGATGCATTGACCGTCGCGCTATCGAGTATGCGGTCTGCGCCGTCAGCACCCGCGACCCAAGTCAAGCCCAAGCGTTCTTGCTTGTCGTCGAAGAGTTTGCGGATGTTGATCTGGGACATGCTGTTTATGCTTGCCAGTCAGAGAAAAGCTGACGGATGGAATCGGCGTCGCCCGCTTTTTCCAGTTTGTCGCGGAATGCCTGGTCACTGAACATCTGCGCCAACTCACCGAGTATCTGCAGATGCAGGTCGGTCGCGCGTTCGGGGACGAGCAAAACGAAGATGAAGTTCACGGGCAAGCCATCCGGTGCGTCGAAGGGAATGGGGGTCTGCATCTTCACAAAGGCTGCGACGGCATCGCGCAGTCCCTTTACACGACCATGGGGGATCGCCACACCCTGGCCCAGCCCGGTCGAGCCCAATTTCTCGCGGGCGAATAGGCTGTCGAAAACTTGACTGCGCGCGATGTTTTGCGTGTTCTCGAACAATATCCCGACACGTTCGAACACGCGCTTCTTGCTGGTCGATTCGCTGTCCAGCAGGACGCATTCGGGCGTTAAGATTTTACTGATTAAAGACATATTGATTCACCAAATAAAAAACGGGGCAACCATTCGGCTGCCCCGCATCACTTCATTCTGCCACTGGATGTTTGCCCGATTCGTCATGGCGGCTCGCAGTGCGTTTTTCTTTGTGTTTCAGCACTTGACGATCCAGCGAGTCGACCAAGGCGTCGATCGCTACATACAGGTTACTGTCCTCGGTCTCGGCAAAGATGTTCTTGCCAGAGATATGAACGGTCGCCTCGGCCTTTTGTTTCAATTTGTCGACAGAGAGGATGACATTGATGTCGATCACATTATCGAAATGGCGTTTTACCTTGTCCAGCTTGCTTTGCACATGTTCGCGGATGGCCGGAGTGATTTCGAGGTGACGTCCTGTGAGGTTGAGGTTCATGGCCTGCTCCTTTATGGTTAGAGAGATTTACGAAGATTCACCGGGAGGATACTCATTGATTCCCGGTATTTTGCCACGGTACGGCGGGCGACGATAATGCCCTGCTGTGCCAGGATCTCTGCCATGCGGCTGTCGGTGAGCGGATGCTTGGCATCCTCCTCGCCGACCATCTGTTTGATGAGCGCACGGATGGCGGTGGAAGAACACGCACCGCCGGCTTCGGTAGCCAAGCCGCTGCCGAAGAAATATTTGAATTCATAGATGCCGCGCGGCGTGTGCATGAACTTCTGCGTGGTCACGCGCGAGATGGTGGATTCATGCAGCTCCAATTGGTCGGCGATCTCGCGCAACACCAAGGGGCGCATCGCGATGTCGCCATGCTGGAAGAACTGACGCTGCCGCTCCACGATGGCCTGCGCCACGCGCAGGATGGTCTCGAAGCGTTGTTGCAGATTCTTGATGAACCAGCGTGCTTCCTGCAGTTGCGTCACCATGCCCTGCGCATTGCCGTCGCCGCGTTGTTGCAGGATGTTGGCATACACCTGATTGAGACGCAGGCGCGGCATCGCTTCTGGATTCAGACGTGCGCGCCAGATGCCGCCGACACGCTCCACCAGCACATCGGGCACCACATAATCCGCTGCACGTTGCTCGAACGCCGTGCCGGGTTTGGGTTGCAGATGCACGATGAGGTCTTGCGCACAACGCAGCGCGTCATCGTCGCAGTGCAAAACTTTTTTCAGTTTGTTGAAGTCACGCGCGGCGAGCAGGTCGAGATGCTTTGTCACCAAGGCTAACGCCAAGTCGCGCCCCGGCACATCCTCGGGCATGGCTTGCAATTGAAGTGCCAAGCATTCGCTCAAATCAC
>JARCRR010000032.1 GCA_029850565.1 Gallionella sp.
TTAAACTTTTCCTGACCGTGACACGCCCATACAGATGAGTATTCCATACCGGATGGATAATCTCGTCCTTCCAGTGCGAACGATGAGGTCGGCACTAACGCGGTCATCAAAGCAAGCAAAGTTGGGATAGCCAGGCGCATGAGTTACTTCTTGCCCAAGGCCAGCTCAGTGACGCGCTGTGTGTAATCGTAGGTGGTGCCGGGTGAATCTTTGATAATCGCAGCCGAGTTGATGAGCGTACATCTGCACTCGCCTGCTACCTGGGTAAGCGCGGCATCAAGCTGTTTGCCAAAGCGCGAAGCGGACTCAATGATTTCCGTTTGCGCTGTCTGATCCATGCCGGGCTTCATTTGCGCGGCCAATCTCTTTTGTTGCGAAGTGACAATACCGATAATGTCCACCTTCGCCATTGCGGGCGCGGGGTGAAAATATTGCCATCCGGCCAAGGCTGCGATAGTGACCGTTGCCGAGACAACGCCAGTGGTGAAGTGAGCGAGAGTGGACATTTTGTTTCCCGATTAAGCGATGATGCGAATCTGCAAGCCTGCATGAGTATCAAAAAACACCACGTCCTCACACAGGCAGAAAGACGCAGTAAATACCTTGTAGCCCGCATTTTTTAGCTCGCCAGCAATGTCCCTTGCCCGCTTTTCTTCGGTCTTGCAGCGTTCAATGATGCGACGGACGACTTTGCGTTTCATGTTGTTTGCCATTTTTAGTTTCCTTATGATGTGAATAAAGTTTTCGACTCGATCTTCGTGTTAAAAAAGTCCCATTTTTCGTCTGTCCTCGCGCGTTCCTTTGCGCCTGTCATTTTTGATTCTTTCGTTAAGCAGTACCTCGATAGCCTGTTCGGTCGTCATGTTGTTTTGCTCGCGCATGGTCTTTATCCGCTCGAAATCTTCAGCGCGTGTGGAGAACAGCATCATTGAGAACGGATCAAGCAGCAAGCGACCAATCCCGGATCCCATCGGGCTATGCACAAAGATTTCCGAGTAATTGCCATGATCGGTGGTGATAGAGGAAAGCTGGCGTTTCATCCACTCATCGATGGTGAGCTTGCCTTCTTTGCCTAGACGGTCAATGTTTTCCGGCTTCTGCCGCAGCAAGAACAGCCAGTCCGCATTATTGATGGTTGCTTTGGTTGCTTCCGTCTTGTAGTAGTCATCCACGCTTTGGGTGATCGTGCCGAATGCACCGCCGTACTTTCTTGCCCTGCGATAACCGGCTTCGATGAAGTGTCCGCTGCTGCCGCTCCCCATCAAGTCCCACGCCTCGTCAATAATCACGATCTTGCGCCGGGAGCGATCCAGATACATTTCCTGGGTGATGCGATACATGATGATCTGCATAACCACTGCCTGAAGGTCTCTTTTACTCTTGAGTTCCTCAAGCTCAAGCACGATAAAGTCATTGTTAAATTCAATCGTTGCAGGACCTTCAAAGTAGCTCGCATATACGCCGTATTTTGTGTAGGGTTCAAGTGCGACGGCCATGTGCATCAACTCCGTTTCGCTATCAGAACTCTCATTAATTTTGCCAATGCGTAGCAGCTCGTAAATGTCCGTGATGGTGGTGTCACTCCCCTTCACTCCCCATACCTGCTTGATAGCGGAAGCAAGTGCGGTATAGCAAAAGTTGTTCAGGGGCTCACGCGGACTCGCCATTTCAGCCAGGAGAGGAAGCAACATTTCCATGTCGTTATTGATGTTCCTGACCATCGAGAATGGATTGAGGCACAGCGTATTGTCACGCTCGTCAGTAAATTCAATGAATTCGCCGCACATCAACTCGCACAAATTTTTGTAACTGCGGCCTACGTCAATAATCCAGACTTTGGCATCGGCTGCACGATAGCGGTACGCCATTTCATTCACGAACACCGACTTGCCAGACCCGGATAACGCGGCCACCGCAAAATTGTAGTTGCCACCCGTGTTGTCAAACAGGTCGAACCCCATCGGTTGCCCACGCCGCCCGAACAGGGTAATCAGCGGAGTCTTGGTCCCCTTCCACTCGGCAATCAACGGCGATGTCATCACCGCGTTGTCGAGCGTCTTGGTGTAAGAACGCCCGAATGCAACCAAGTCTTCTTGCAATGGTTGTCCTAGCGTCATTGGTAGCGATGCGACAAATGCCTGATGCTGCAAATAATAGTCGCGCGACAGATCAAACCCCCTCGCACGCCACACCGATCTAACCGCGTGCTCAGCACGGGATGCATCAGCTTTTGTCGATAGCAGGCAGATTTGGTGGTACATGCGCAGCGTCCCCTTGCCTTCATCAAAAGCACCCAGCACAGCATCCCAGTCGCGCTTACGATCTTGTAGGTCTGGCTGAAATCTTGCCATGTACGAGGCCGCGTTCTGTGTAGCGCGAGCACTTTTTAGTTGCGCATAAGTGCGTGCGGATTCGTAATCTTGCACAACCGCGCCCATGGTGATCAAGAATGGGCATGGCATTGCCAGGGCAGCTTGGTATGGGTCGCCAATGACGCTGCTCATGTGATTCAGGCGGCTATATTTCGGGTAGTTCCTGACCGAGAAAAACTGCATAACAGTTTCTTGGCCGCCACTCTTGCAAGACCGGATGCCTTCATCGCTAACGCAGGATGCAATTTCGCGGTTGGACAGTTGTTCGCGGATTATTTGGTTGGGGTTGTAACTCAAGGACAACTCGCTGCGCTTCTCAGGACAAAACACCCGCTCGTGATCGAAGAAATCGCCCACAAAATCCAGCAGGTGATCCGGGGTCCAGTCAAACCCATCCAAGTTCGCCGACCTGAGTGTTGCACGGACACTCTCACGCGTCCTGATCGCCTCCTCTACATCCCCCACTTCAAAAGGGGAAAGTGGCAACGTGATCGAAATGACGCACCTGAAATTGCGCAACCAATACACCCTGTTGGCTAGCAGTGATTTGGACGTACCCCCCATGTAGTATTCATTGCGTCGCGTCGTTATCCCAGCCAGCTCGCTTACTCGCACCGTGTCTTTTTGTTTTTTCAACATAGGTGCGATATCTGGTGATGCGTACAGTGAAATCTGGATGCCTGTTTTAGCCATGCACGAATCGAACAGGCTGGACAGTATTTTCTCCATTTCATCAGTTGCACCGGTCTGTGGGTCAATCTCGATGGCAAAGCCAATTGAAAACTGCTCTTTTTTGCCGAAACCGCCTTGATCCAGGATAAACAAGCGTTCAGTTGGAATCCAGCCAACGTAGGGCAACAAACCGGCCAGCCTGGGGGTGCTGGTGAATTGCTCGATCAAATGACGCGGAATCGCATCGGCACGGCCATATCTCTCATGTAGAAAGATATTTTTGAGTGCGCTTGTGAAAGACATGCTAATTTGACCCTTGTGATTGCTCTTGCCCAAACTGGCTTTGTGGCAACATTGATTGCGGTACCGCCGGTTGCGATGATGCGGATTGTGGCTTTGCAGTCGGTGCCATGACACGATATTGGTTGGCAATTTTTTGGGTGCTATGAGCCACTTGCCAATGCCCCGAATCGGCAACGGCATACAGGAATGCCTGATCGTGCAACACTTTCCTGCCGTCTTCCCACGGCGCAACCCACACGCGCAATACGCTTGGCGCACTCAATACGGGCGTACCCGTTTGAGGAGCGTCACCAACGACCCTCTCTGCTACCTTGGCTTGATTTTCCTTGCTGTACGTGGAGGTTGGTTTTGCTGCCGAACCGGGCAAATTATCGGCAACAGCATTGGCATAGACCCCCGATAGTGATGAGCAGTTGATGCCCGGTGGCGCTTTGCAGGTAAACGACTTTTGGGCATCAAGTCCTACCATGCTGCATCCGGTGATGCTCAAGCAAGCCGCCATTGCTAAAATCTCAACACGCATTATTTTTGCTCCTTGTTTAGCCATTTTTCGATTTGCTCTGCTGCCGCCATACCTGGCA
>JARCRR010000033.1 GCA_029850565.1 Gallionella sp.
GTCATGAGGCTTGCGTCGGCGCGAGCGTGGTTTATCACTGTATGAATCCGGCTTACGACACCAAGCTGTGGGCCGCCACGTTGCCGCGTTATATGGACAACCTCATCGCGGCGGCGAGCAAGGTCGGTGCACGGCTCGTCGTGCTGGACAATCTCTACATGCTGGGGCGCACGGGCGGCAAGCCAATGAACGAAGACACGCCCGCCAACCCGTGCAGTAAGAAAGGCGCGATACGTGCAAAGGTCGCCGAGCGTCTGTTTTCTGCACAGCGTCAAGGCGAGGTGCGCGCGGTATGCGGCAGGGCGGCGGATTTCTACGGGCCGCGCGGATCACTCACCTTCTTCGGCGAATATTTCTGGAAGCCGGTGTTGTCTGGCAAGGCAGGCCTGTCGCCGGTGAACGTGGACACGGCACACACCTATCACTACATCCCCGATGTCGCGCATGGGCTGGCCACGTTGGGTTGTGCGACGGATGAGCAGATCGGCGGGCAGGCGTTGTGGATGTTGCCCTGCCAACCAGCGGTGACGACGCGCGAACTGATACAGCGCCTCGGACCCGCAGTGGGTCACACCATCCCGCTCGATGTGATGCCGCGCTGGTTGTTCAATACGCTGGGGCTGTTTGTGCCCATGCTGCGCGAGATGAAAGAGATGGCTTACCAGTGGGACGAACCGTTCATCGTGGATGACAGCCGCTTCCGTGCGCGCTTCGCCATGAAGCCGATGCGCGAGGATGAGGCGGCGCGCGCGACCGTGGAGTGGGCGCGGCAGACTTACGGTACGAACTGATTCACTTCTGCGGTGGTTTCAAGCCGAGCTTGCTCTTGAACAGGTTCATGAAGCCGCGTTGCAGAGCTTGCGGGCTATGTCCCAAGGCGTTCTGGCTGTCCAGTCGTTTCAACATGTCGTGATAGAGGCGCACTGTCTCCACATGGATGACAGCCTCACCGCCGCGCGCCTGCCCGTACTTCGCATTCGCAAAATATTCCTGCCGCGATAGTAAAGGCATCACGCGTTTCACATCGGCCCACACATCGGGGTTCAAACCGGAGCGCATCGCGATGACGCGCGCATCCTCCAGATGTCCCATGCCTTGGTTGTAAGCGGCCAATGCCAACCACAGGCGCTCTTCCTCCGGGATGCGCAGCGGCAATTGTTCCTTGAGCAGTTGCAGATAACGCGCACCGGCCATGATGCTGGCCTGCGCATCCAAGCGGTTCTCCACCCCCATGCGGTCGGCGGTATCCTCGGTGAGCATCATCATGCCGCGCACATTGGTGAACGAGGTGGCGTTCGGGTCCCAGCGCGATTCGCGATAAGCGAGTGCGGCGACCAGCCTCCAGTCCAGCCCGGTTAGGTCGGCGGCATCCTCGAACCACTGGCGATAGTGGGGCAATTTCGATTGCGCGTGCGCGATGAAGGTCTCGGTGTCGACCGTACCCAGCCGCTCGTTGTGTCCGTAGTGGCGGTCGATCATGTGCCGCAGCGTGTTGTCTTGCTTGATGTCATCCATGAATCGATCGACCTCTTCCAGCAACGCCTCGTCACCTTCTGCGCTGATCGCCCAGCTCATCTTTGAATCGGACTTCAGACTCAGTCTTGAACTGAGGTCAGGGTAGTAATTGCGCATACTGGCGATCTGCTCCTCGTTGGCGACCGTGCATTCCAGATCGTCCTGCGCGACTTCTTGCAGCAGCTCGATGGGGGAACTGCCTTTGCGCGTCTCCCACTCAAGATCCTCGTACTCATCGCGCACGATGCGCAGCGCCGCCTCTTGTGCCGACCCGTTGGCAACCGCTATCCGGTGGCTGTACACATCGTCCATATGTCTGGGGGAATCGTTGTTGCACACGAAGCGCTCGTCGAGCGATTGATAACTCTTGCTGAAGCGCAAAGAACGATGCGAACCGGAACGGAATCCGGTGGCCAGATGGGCGCTGCCCTCATTCAGGCTGATAACGGCTTCATCGGCGGTCTGGTGGAGCAAGTGCAACTTCACTTTGAGTCGCTGGGCGAACAGGGCGGCGAGGTCGGCATCGAAAGCCGCGTCCGTTTCCATCTCCACATTGGGAACGACCACGACCAACTCGCCCTGATGCCAGTCAGGCAATGGGTGCGCTGTCATGAATCTGATCGCCACCCAAGCACAGAGCCCGATCACAACAGCGAGTCGCAGGGGAAGTAGACTCCACATGCGATCATTCTGCCCGAAATTACAATGTTGCTGGTAAAATGCGCGCCCTTCGCGATGGGCTATATGTAAATCGTTGTACCCAAAGCGGATCGAGTCTCGGAGAGGTGGCAGAGTGGTCGAATGTACCTGACTCGAAATCAGGCATACCGCAAGGTATCGAGGGTTCGAATCCCTCCCTCTCCGCCAAACAGAAAAATCGCTCCGTGTGGGCGATTTTTTTATTTGATATTTGGAATTCGTGGCGAGGGGCAGGTGTAAAATCTGCGCCTGAATTTCTAGTCATCGAACATGCTTCAGCCCGCCTTCATCCATCTGCGTCTGCATAGCGAATATTCCATCGCCGATGGCATCGTACGCATTGGCGAAGCGGTGGGCGCGGCGAAGGCGGATGCAATGCCGGCGTTGGCGCTCACTGACCTGTCCAATGTGTTCGGCTTGGTGAAGTTCTACAAAGAAGCGCGCGGCGCGGGTATCAAACCCATCATCGGATGCGATGTGTTCGTGAGCAACGATGCCTCGCGCGACCAACCCTTCCGCCTTCTTCTGTTGTGCCAATCCCATGCCGGTTATCTGCGTCTGTGCGAATTGCTTACTCGCGCCTATCTGGAGAACCAATATCGCGGACGCCCGGAGATACGCAAGCAATGGTTGCGTGATGGGACGGAGGGGCTCATCGCCTTGTCCGGCGCACACATGGGCGAGGTGGGGACAGCCTTGGCCAACGGCAGTGCGGGTGCGGCGCTGATGACGGCGCAGGAGTATGCGCAACTGTTCCCCGACCGCTTCTATCTGGAGGTGCAACGCTACGGTGCGCCGCGTGAAGAGGCGGTCCTGCGCGAGACGGTGAAACTGGCGGCGGAACTGGAGCTGCCCGTGGTTGCTACGCATCCGGTGCAGTTCTTGAGCATCGATGATTTCAAGGCGCACGAGGCCCGCGTGTGTATCGCCGAGGGGTATGTGCTCAACGACAAGCGGCGCCAGCGCGTGTTCACCGCGCAACAATATTTCAAGACGCAGGCGGAGATGGCGAAATTGTTCGCCGATCTACCGGAGGCCTTGCAGAACAGTGTGGAGATCGCCAAGCGCTGCAACCTCTCGCTCAAACTCGGCAAACCGCACCTGCCCGATTTTCCCACGCCAAATGGCGAGACGCTGGACGACTTCCTGCGCAGCGAGGCCGAACGCGGGCTGCAAGAGCGCATGCTGCATCTGTATCCGGATGCGGCGAAACGCGCGGCGAAGATGCCTGAGTATCAGGCGCGCCTGGCGTTCGAGACCGAGACCATCATCAAGATGGGCTTTCCCGGTTACTTCCTGATCGTGGCGGACTTCATCCGCTGGGCGAAATCTTTCCGCGACGAGAAATTCCCCAACGGCGTGCCCGTGGGGCCGGGGCGCGGTTCGGGCGCGGGCTCGCTGGTGGCGTATTCGCTCGGCATCACCGATCTCGATCCGCTGCGTTACGAACTGCTGTTCGAACGCTTCCTCAATCCCGAGCGCGTCTCCATGCCCGACTTCGACGTGGACTTCTGCCAGGACGGGCGCGAGCGCGTCATCGAATATGTGCGCCATAAATACGGCGTGCAGAACGTGTCGCAGATCGCCACCTTCGGCACCATGGCGTCTAAAGGCGTCATCCGCGATGTGGGGCGCGTGCTGGATTTTCCGTACATGCTGTGCGACAAGCTGTCCAAGCTGGTTCCCGTGGAAGGCGTGAAGCCGGTGTCGCTGGCCAAGGCGCGCGAGATGGAGCCGGAGTTCAATGCCATCATCAACAGTGAAGAGGGCGTGGAAGAGCTGATGGAGCTGGGCATGCGCTTGGAGGATTTGACGCGTAACGTCGGCATGCATGCGGGTGGTGTGTTGATCGCGCCGGGCAAGCTCACCGATTTTTGTCCGCTGTATTGCGCCGAGGGCAGCGAAAGTACCGTGAGCCAGTACGACAAGGACGACGTGGAAGCGGTCGGTCTGGTGAAGTTCGACTTCTTGGGCTTGCGCACGCTCACCATCATCGACTGGGCGGTGCGCTACATCAAAGGCTCGGGTGTCGAAGGCTCGCAGAACTTCAACATCGATACCATCCCGCTCGACGACAAGCCGACCTACGACACCATCTTCAAGACGGCCAACACCACGGCGGTGTTCCAGTTCGAATCGCGCGGCATGAAGGACACGCTGGTGAAGGCCAAGCCGGACTGCCTAGAAGACCTCATCGCGTTGAACGCGCTGTACCGTCCGGGTCCGATGGACTTCATCCCCGATTACATCAATCGCAAGCACGGCAAAGAACAGGTCGTCATCCCGCATCCTTGTCTGGAAAAAGTGGTGGGCACCACCTACGGCATCATGGTGTATCAGGAGCAGGTGATGCAGTCGGCGCAGGTGGTGGCGGGTTACACGCTGGGCGGTGCGGACATGCTGCGCCGCGCGATGGGTAAGAAGAAAGCCGAGGAGATGGCCGAGCAGCGCAGCATCTTCGTGGCGGGTGCTGCCAACAACGACATCGACGAGAAGAAGGCGAACGAGATCTTCGACACCATGGAGAAGTTCGCGGGTTACGGCTTCAACAAATCGCATGCCGCAGCTTACTCGTTGGTCGCGTATCAGACGGCGTATCTCAAGTGCCACTATCCCGCTGCGTTCATGGCCTCGACCATGACATCGGAAATGGTGAACACCGACAAGGTCAGTTTCTTCTACCAAGATACGGTTCAACAAGGACTCACTATCTTGGCGCCGGACATCAACTCATCGTGCTTCCGCTTCCAGCCGGTGGATGCAAAGACCATCGCTTACGGATTGGGCGCAGTCAAAGGCACGGGCGAGGCGGCGGTGGAGAACATCGCGCTGGCGCGCAAGAACGGCCCATTCAAAGACCTGTTTGATTTCTGCCGCCGTGTGGACAAGCGCATCGTCAATCGCCGTTCTATCGAGGCACTCATCAGGGCGGGTGCGTTCGATAGCATCAACGATCACCGCTATCAGATGCTCGCTTCGCTCGATGCGGCGCTGGGCAGTGCCGACCAACTGGCGCGCGCCGCCAATCAGAACAGCCTGTTCGGCGACGATGAAGGCATCGATATGCCGCTACAGATGGCCGAGGTGCCGCGCTGGAAGATGCGCGAGCAACTGGCACAGGAAAAGACCGCACTCGGTTTCTATCTGAGCGGCCATCCTTATCATGAGTTCTCTTCCGAGCTGTCCAATTTCGTGAAGCACAAGTTGGTGGATATCACACCCGACATTATCACCCCCGCGAGTGGCGGTAACGGATACGGCAACGGCGGCGGGCGGCGCAACAACACGAAGCCAATCGTGCTGGCCGGTATGGTGAGCGGTGTGCGCATCCTGCAGACGCGGCGCGGCAAGATGGCGGTGCTCACCTTGGATGATGGTAGTGCGTCGCTGGAGGTGGTGGTGTTCAACGAACTTTATGATGCGAACCGCAACTGGATGCGCGACGACGAGCTGTTGGTGGTGAACGGCAAGGCGGAATTGGACGCCTACTCGGGCAGCATGCGCGTCACCGCAGACGAGCTCTACGACTTCGCCTCGGCACGTGCCGCGTTCGCCAAGCGTCTCGACATCAACTGTTCGATAGAGGGCAAGGTGCGTGTGCCCAAGCTAGTCGAACTGCTACAGCCTTACCGCGGTGGCAAATGTCCCGTGCAGATCAACTACCGTAATTTGATCGGCAGTGCGCCGTTGCGTCTGGGAGAGGATTGGAGCGTCACGTTGCCCGATGACCTGTTGGATGGTCTGCGTGAATTGTGCGGTGAAGATAACGTGAAAGTCGAATACGCATCCTCGTAGAGGATCCATTGTTCGTGGCAGTCGGTTGAATGTAGGCTGGTGGCGGGAGTAGAATCGCCGCCCTGAATTCGAGTTACGCGATCCCGAGAGGTGTACAAGTAACACCGCATGAGTGCAGTCAGCGTTTCACCGTTATATCTGTTAGACATCCTGATCCTGTTCTGGGTCATGCTCGGCTTGGCCGGGCTGGTATTGCAACGTTCCAAGTATGTCATCGCCCATGTCATTTTCCCCTTGGGTGCGTTGGTCTCGTTGCTATTGGCGGCGGTGGCATTCTTGTCGCTGGGCGAAGCGCCCGTTTCGCTGGTGCTGCCGTTCGGCCTGCCCGACCTGCCCTTCCACCAACGTCTGGATAGTCTGTCGTCTTTCTTTTTGATCCTGCTGGGTGTCGCCACGGTCGGCGTGTCGTTGTTCGGTAGCGGTTACTTCCGCCACATGGATGGCAAGACACTGGGTCTGTTGTGTTTGCAATACCATTTGTTCCTGGCGAGTATGGCGCTGGTGCTGCTGGCCGACGATGCCTATATGTTCATGGTGGCGTGGGAAGCGATGGCGCTGTCGTCCTATTTCCTGGTCACCACCGACCATGCGATCCCGGATATCCGCAAGGCGGGTTACCTCTATCTGCTCATCGCGCATGTGGGCGCGATCGCGATCCTGCTCAGTTTTGGGGTGATGCAGGGCGGCAACGGCATCAGCGCCTACACCTTCGATGCCATGCGCGGAGCACACCTGGCTTCGTTCTGGGCATCGGCTGCTTTCCTGATGGCCTTGTTTGGTTTCGGTGCCAAGGCCGGCTTGTTGCCGCTGCATGTGTGGTTGCCGGAAGCGCACCCGGCCGCGCCCTCGCCGGTATCGGCGTTGATGAGCAGTGTGATGTTGAAGACGGCGATCTACGGCATCCTGCGCGTGACCTTCGATCTGTTGGGTACACAGTTGTGGTGGTGGGGTGTGTTGGCGCTGACGCTGGGCCTGATGACCGCGGTGTTCGGGGTGATGTTCGCGGCAGTGCAGGGAGACATGAAGCGCTTGCTCGCCTATTCCTCTATCGAGAACATCGGGCTGTTGCTGGTGGGTATCGGTTTGACCATCATCTTCCATGTCTATGGTAAGGATGCATTGGCGGCATTGGCGCTCACCGCGACGCTGTATCACAGCCTGAATCACGCCATGTTCAAAAGTCTGTTGTTCATTGGTACCGGTTCCATCCTGCATGCCACGGGTGAGCGCAACATGGGACGCTTGGGCGGGCTGATTCATTCCATGCCGTGGGCTTCGGTGCTGATGCTGGTGGGCGTGCTCGCCATCGCGGGCGTGCCGCCGCTGAACGGTTTCGTATCCGAATGGTTGCTGCTACAGGCGTTCTTGTTGTCCCCCGGTTTGCCCAATAGTTATATCAACATGCTGGTGCCGGTGGCGGCGGCGGTGATCGCATTGTCGGCCGCTCTGGCCGCGTATGTGATGGTGAAATTCTACGGCGTGATCTTCCTAGGCCAACGCCGCGAGAAGGTGTTGGAGCATGCGCACGATGCCGGTCGCTGGGAACGTGCGGGTATGCTGTGGCTGGCTTTGGCGTGCGTGGGATTGGGGCTGGCTCCCGTGTTCGTGGTGGGCCAGATCGATCATGTGACGCAGATGCTGGTGGGCACACAACTGGGCAATGCCGCGACGGATTGGATGTTCCTGTCGCCGGTGGATACCGACCGCGCCAGCTATAGCCCGCTGTATTTCCTGCTGGCCGTGCTGGGGGTGATGGGGCTCACCGTGCTGTTGGTGCGGCGTTTGTATCACGGCCGCATGCGCCGCGGTCCGGCTTGGGATTGCGGCTACCCCGCACAGAACGCGCGCATGCAGGACACGGCGGAAGGCTTCGGCCAGCCGATCCGGCAGATCTTCGAGCCGTTCTTCAAGATAGAGCGGGAAGTGCCGTCGCCGTTCGACACCCATCCGAAGTATCACGGCCACACTGACGACAAGTTGTGGTTCATCCTCTACCTGCCGGTCAAACATCTGACAGAAAAACTATCCGCATGGGCCTCGCTCATGCAGCACGGACGCATCCATCTTTATCTCACCTACACCTTCGCCACGCTTGTGGTGTTGTTGATCTTCGTATGATGCTGACTCCGGAACAGACCCTGGCCGTCGTATTTCAGATCACCCAGTTGCTGCTGGTGGTGCTGGCCGCGCCGTTGCTGAGCGGGTGGGTGAGCCAGTGTCAGGCGTGGCTGCAGAACCGCAGCGGTGCGGGCGTGCTGCAACCCTACCGCGTGCTGCACAAGCTGTTCCACAAGGACGCGGTGATGGCGCATAACGCTTCCTGGCTGTTCCGCATTACGCCGTATATCGTGTTCGGCTGCATGTGGCTGGCGGCGGCCATCATCCCCATCATCGCCGTCGATCTGCCGTTCTCGCAGGCCGCCGATGTGATCGCGCTGGTCGGCGTGTTCGCTCTGGCGCGCATGTTCATCGCGCTGGCGGCGATGGACATCGGCACCTCGTTCGGCACGCTGGGTGCGCGGCGCGAGATGTTGGTGTCATTCCTGGCCGAACCGGCATTGCTGATGGTGTTGTTCACGGCCTCCATGATTAGCCATTCCACGCAATTGCCGCGCATCGTGGAAGCGTTGGCGCACCACCAGTTCGTGCTGTACCCCAGCCTTGCCTTTGCCGCGCTGGCCTTCGTCATCGTGTTGCTGGCCGAGAACGCGCGCGTGCCGGTGGACAATCCGAGCACGCATCTGGAACTGACCATGATCCACGAGGCGATGATCCTCGAATATTCGGCGCGCCATCTGGCGCTGATTGAGTGGGCCAGCAGCCTGAAGTTGTTCGCCTACATCTCCATCGGCATCGCGTTGTTCCTGCCGCACGGCATCGCCGAAGTGGGCAACTGGCCGGTGTTGCCGTTGGCGATCGGCTTGTTGATGTTGAAGCTGATGGCGGCGGGCGCGGGGCTGGCCGTGCTGGAGACATTGATGGCCAAGATGCGCATCTTCCGTGCACCGGAGTTCCTGGGGACGGCGTTCCTGTTGGCCGTGTTGGGCCTGTTGATCCATTTCCTGTTGGGTGCCTGAACGTGACACAAGTCCCCTTCACCCTGCAATTCATCAACCTGCTGGCAGCACTGCTGTTGTTGATCGTGTTCGCCATGCTGGCGCAGCGCCGCATCCTGTCATTGATCAATCTGTTCGCGCTGCAGGGCTTCGTGCTGGCACTGAGCACCTTTGTGGTGGCCTACACCACCCGTCAGCATCATCTGTATTATTCCGCCGCACTCACCCTGTTGCTCAAAGTACTGGTGCTGCCCCTGCTGCTGCACCGCTTGATCCGCAGGTTGAACGTGCGTTGGGACGTGGAGACGCTGATCAACATTCCCACCACCATGCTGGTCGGTATCGCGCTGGTGATCTTTGCTTTTAATCTGGCAGCCCCCATCTCGCAGTTGGCGCAAGGCATCACGCGCGGACTCATCGGTATCGCGCTGGCCAGTGTGTTGCTTTCGCTGCTGATGATGCTGACGCGGCGCAAAGCGATCTCGCAAGTGGTCGCCTTCCTGTCGCTGGAGAACGGCCTGTTCTTCGCTGCCACCAGCGCCACCCAGGGCATGCCGCTGGTGGTGGAACTGGGTATCGCATTGGACGTGCTGGTGGCGACCTTCATCTTCGGTATCTTCTTCTTCCAGATCCGCGAGACCTTCGACAGTCTGGACATATCGCACATGGAAAAGCTGAAAGATGATTGATCTGCAACTTTTGGCGTTGCTACTCATTCCCCTGTTCGGCAGCGGCATGCTGGCGGTGTTCGGTTCGCGCCCGTGGGCGGCGGAGCTCAACTCGTTGATGAGCGGCTGTACCTTCGTCGCCTCGGTGGTTCTCGCCATGCGCGTGATCGATTCCGGCCCGCAGGTCGCGTTCAACGAGCAGTTCTTCATCGACCAGTTCAATGTGTTCCTGGTGGCGCTCACGGCGTTCGTGGCGTTCACCACTTCGTTGTTCTCGCGCCCCTATATGCGCATCGAACAGCACCACGGCAAACTTTCCGTGTCCATGCTGCACCTGTACTACAGCATGTACCAACTGTTCACCTTCACCATGCTGGTCGCGTTGACCACCAACAATATGGGCATCCTGTGGGTGGCGATGGAGGCGGCCACGCTGACCACGGTGTTGCTGGTCAGTCTGTATCGCACCCCGGCCAGTCTGGAGGCGGCATGGAAGTATTTCATCCTGTGCGGCGTCGGCATCGCGCTCGCCTTGTTCGGCACCATCCTGTTGTATTTCGCCGCCGAGCGTGTGCTGGGCGAGGGCGGCACGGCGCTGCTGTGGACACATCTGAATCAGGTCAAGGGCGAGCTGGAACCGACCGTGTTGAAGTTGGCCTTCATCTTCCTGCTGGTGGGTTACGGCACCAAGATCGGTCTGGTGCCGCTGCACAGTTGGTTGCCCGATGCGCATGCGGAAGGCCCCACGCCGGTGTCGGCGGTGCTCTCCGGGCTGTTGCTGAACGTGGCGCTGTGCGCGGTGATGCGCAGCAAGGTGCTGGTGGACGGTTCGCTCGGCACCCACTTCGCGGGCAATCTGATGATGGGTTTCGGACTGCTGTCGGTGGTGGTGGCCGCGTTGTTCCTGTCGCGCCAGAAAGACATCAAACGCATGTTCGCCTACTCCTCCATCGAGCACATGGGGCTGATCACTTTCGCCTTCGGCATGGGCGGGCCGGTCGCCACTTTCGCCGCCATGTTGCACATGACCGTGCATTCGCTCACCAAGTCGGCGATCTTCTTCGCGGTGGGGCACGCGGTGCAAAAAGCCGGCACGCAACAGATGGAGAATATCCGCGGCTTGTTGCAAGTGAGCCCGACGGTCGGCTGGGGCCTGGCGCTCGGCACCTTTGCCATATTGGGCATGCCGCCGTTCGGTGTGTTCGCCAGCGAGTTCCTCATCATCACCACCGCCATGCACGAATACCCGTGGACGACACCTGTCCTGTTGATCGCCTTGGGCATCGCTTTCGCGTCCATCTTCGGCAAGATGCAGCCCATCGTGTTCGGCGAGACCACTGTGAAACCGTTGCCGCATCCGCCCGCGTTGATCCCGGTGTTCGTCCATTTATTGTTGGTGCTGATGCTTGGTTTGTATATGCCGCCCTATCTGGCGGATTGGTATCGCCAGGCGGCGGCTTTGCTGGGATAAACGAAGATGCCGATCAAACACCCGCACATAAGACTTGAGTCCATGCACGGAGCCATCTCCGCTTGGCGCGCGCGAATCGGTGTCGATGAGTTGTTGCCGATCTGCCGGGAAGTGCGCGACGGGGGGGGGCGCCTGCTCGCCTTGTGGGGTAGCGACGAGCGCGCCAACGGCGAAGGTTTCGCATTGCATGTCACGCTGGTGAACGAGTCCGGTTTGGTCTGCTTGAGCGTGCTCTTGCCCAACGAGCAACCGGCCTATCCCGACATAAGCCGCATCTTCCCGGCGGCGAACCGCATGCAGCGGGCGGCTTACGATCTGGTGGGCATCTACGCACACGAAGGTCGGGATCACCGCAAATGGTTGCGTCACGGCGCGTGGCATAGCGGCAGCTTTCCCTTGCATAAAGATTTCGATGCGGCACAGAGCCGCTGCGATGAAGCGGAAAGCTATCCCTTCGTGCAAGTGGAAGGGCAGGGCGTACATGAGATCCCGGTGGGGCCGGTACATGCGGGCATCATCGAACCCGGACATTTTCGCTTCTCGGTGATCGGCGAACGGGTGCTGCGTCTGGAAGAACATCTGGGCTATGTGCACAAAGGTATCGAAAAACGTTTTGAGAGTATGACGCTGCAACAAGGCGCCAAGTTGGCCGGGCGTGTCAGCGGGGACAGTACGGTGGCGTATGCATGGGCGTATGCCATGGCGGCAGAGAGTATCGCCAACGTCACGCCGCCGGACCATGCGTTGTGGTTGCGCGCGCTGCTGCTGGAACGCGAACGCATCGCCAATCATCTGGGCGATCTGGGCTATCTGGGCAACGACGTGGCACTGTCTTTCGGCTTCGCGCAGTTCTGGATATTGAAAGAGCAGGTGTTGCGCAACAACGCCGCGCTGTTCGGCCACCGTTATCTTATGGATCGTATCGTTCCCGGTGGTGTGAGCGCCGATCTGAATGTGGACGGACGACAATTGCTCGAACAGGAGTGCGCCATGCTGGAGCGGGAAGCCGGGATCCTGCGCGGCATCTACGAAGAACACGCGGGCGTGCAAGACCGTTTCATCGGCACCGGCCGCGTCGAACCCCAGCTCGCGGCACAGCTTGGTTTGTGCGGTATGGCTGGACGTGCCAGCGCGCAAGCGTGGGATGCGCGCGTGCAGTTCGCCTGTGCACCCTATGACAAATTGGATGTGCAGATGGCGACCCATCGCAACGGCGATGTGGCGGCCCGCGCCAGCGTGCGGTTCGACGAACTGTTCGAATCGCTGCGCTTGCAACGCAAGATACTCACCAATCTGCTGGGCGACGAACCCGGCAAGAAATTGGAAGTGCTGCCGGCAAACGGATTCGGTATCGGCATGGTGGAAGGTTGGCGCGGCGAAGTGATGGTGGCGATGCACACCGACGCGCAGGGCAAGCTCGCCCGCGTGCATCCGCATGATCCCTCGTGGCAGAACTGGCCGGTGCTGGAGCACGCCATCCTGGGTAACATCGTGCCGGATTTTCCGCTCATCAATAAATCGTTCAATCTCAGTTATTCGGGAGTGGATCTCTGATGTATCAGATGCTCAAACAGATAGCGAAGACCGGCATCAAGACCGAGGCACCGCCGCAAGCGGATGAGGCGATGCGTCTGACCACGCAACGTTTGCAGAAAGAGATACTCGATGTGTTCGGCGGTGCGCTGGCGATCCGCATGGTGGATGCGGGTTCTTGCAACGGCTGCGAACTGGAGATTCACGCGGTCAACAACGCGTATTACAACATCGAGGGACTCGGCATCAAATTCGTCGCCAGTCCGCGTCATGCCGACCTGTTGCTGGTCACCGGCCCGGTGTCGCGCCACATGGAAGTCGCATTGAAACGCACCTACGATGCGACCCCCGAACCCAAGCTGGTGGTCGCCATCGGCGATTGTGCCTGCGACGGCGGCATCTTCGGCGAGAGTTACGCGAGTTGCGGAAAGATATCCAGCGTCATCCCGGTGGATGTGGTGGTGAGCGGTTGTCCGCCCACGCCCACCGCTATTCTGCAAGGCATCCTCACCGCCATCGGTACGCGGAAATAACGGTTGCGATCTGTTCGGGCGAACAGCTTCAAATACTCGTCGTCTGCATGCCGGGGCGGTAGATTTGCGCGTTGTTGCGACCGGCAGATTTGGCGTGATACATGGCGATGTCTGCATTCTTCATGAGCAGTTTTTCATCGCGGCCATGTTCGGGATAGATGGCGATACCTGTGCTCGAAGAAATGTTCAGGCTGTGTCCCGCCAGCTCGAAAGGCTGATTGAGCGAAGCACGGATCTTTTCTGCGACCTCCAATGCATCTTGCGCAGTTCTGATTGTGGGTAGCAGCACGACAAACTCGTCCCCGCCGATGCGTCCCACGGTATCAGATTCGCGCAGGCAGTCTCGCATGCGTTGTGCTACCGCTTTCAACAACAGGTCGCCCACATTGTGGCCAAGCTCGTCGTTGACGGGTTTGAACTTGTCCAGATCGATGAACATCAGCGCCAGACTAGCCTTGTCGCGTTTATCGGAAGCCAGTGCCTGACGCAGACGGTCAGTGAACAGCATGCGGTTCGGCAGATCGGTAAGCGGGTCGTGATAGGCGAGGTACTGCACTTGCTCTTCCATCGTCTTGCGATCGGTGATGTCGTAGAACCAGCCCAGGACTGCCGGTTTGTTTTGATATTCCAGTTGCAGATAGGATGCCAACGCCCATTTTGTTCTCTCGTGCTCATTGTGGATAAGCAGTTCGACCAATCTGTTGGTGACCTGTTCTCCCTTGCCGAGTCGCTCGATCACATCCGCATAATCCTGCGGGTTCGCATAGTATTTTACCGGGTTGATGCCGACCACTTTGTCGGGTACGGAGTCGAT
>JARCRR010000034.1 GCA_029850565.1 Gallionella sp.
TGCGGTCGTGATGATGATGTCCACCTCGCGTGCCTGCTTGGCGTACATCTCGCGCTGTGCCTGCTGGAAGCCCTCGCTCATCACCTTGGCGTAACCACCGCCACCGCCCCCCTCTTCCTCATACTCGACCTTCACGAATTCGCCGCCCAAGGACTTGACCTGGTCGGCCACTTCGGCACGCGTATCGTTAGCACGCACGATGGCACCGAGACCTGCGGCAGTGCCGATTGCGGCGAGACCAGCCACGCCGGCCCCCGCGATGAACACCTTGGCGGGCGGAACCTTACCCGCCGCTGTGATCTGACCGTTGAAGTAGCGACCAAACACGTTGGCGGCCTCGATGACAGCGCGGTAGCCGGCCACGCCAGCCTGCGAGGTCAACGCATCCATCTTCTGGGCGCGGCTCAGCATGCGCGGCAGACAGTCAATGGCCAACACGGTCGCCTTCTTGGCAGCGAGTTGTTGCATCAATTCAGGATTTTGCGCAGGCCAGATGAAACCGATCAAAGTGCCGCCTTCGCGCATCAAGCCGACTTCGGCACTCGTCGGGACAGCCACCTTGAACACGATGTCAGCGGCAGCCCACAACTGGGGAGCACCAACGATGATCTCGGCACCTGCGGCACGATAAGCATCATCACTACAATTCGCCGCATCTCCGGCACCCGATTCCACCGCGACCTTGAAGCCCAGCTTGATTAGCTTCTCGACGACTTCCGGCACCGTCGCGACCCGCTTCTCCTGCGGGACTGTCTCACGGGGAATACCTATCACTAGAGCCATATAGCCTTCCTATTCACTGTTAACGCCATTCGAAAAACGCCCAGATAAACTGGGCGCGTTCAACTTCGAAATTATAACTGAGCTTAGCCTCAAAAATTACGCAGCAATGGCCTTGCATTCCTTGTAACAAGCGGCGCAGGATTCTTTGCAAGCCTTGCATTCCGGGTGTTTCTCGGTCTTCTTGCATTCCTCTTCGCAGGCTTTGCACACATCCATACATACCTTAGCGAGTTGTGGCAGATACTTGGATTCTGCGGCAGCCATCTGTTCAAGCGCGGTGCACATGGCGATCACTTGGCTGGAAGACTTGGCACAAGCGGCCATGGTCTTGTCGCCCTCACCCAGCAAAACGATACAGTGTTGCAGGCAGACATTGGCCTTGAGCACGCAATCTGCGGCAGCGGCGATCAATTTCTCATTACGGGTGGAGGCGTTATGTTGATGCGCCATCGCGGCGTGGTCATGCTGGTGTTCGGCGGCGAAAGCTTTGCTGCTGACTGCTGTAGCGGCCATTGCGGCAGCACCGATCAAAAGTTCTCTGCGATTCATTGCCTTCTCCTGTGTTTGGATTGTTATTAGTAGAACATGACAAGTTTACTGCTCCCTTACATAGAAGTCATGCAAAGAAAACGGGGCTCGGTCTCCCAAGCCCCGTTTCTGCGATACCGTACTGATTTACTTTGCTGGTGCGGGCGCTGGTGTGGCAGGCGCGCTCGTGCTGGTCTTAGCCTTGTGGTTCTTGCTGCCTTCGCAGGCGAGAGCGCTACCGGATACAGAAACACCGAACACCAACAACATTGCGATGACGACAGATTTCATATGAACCCTCCTTTGCTAGCCTACTGAACACGGCTGGAAAACTACCCAGCCACCCTCAATCCTTGCTTGAATCCTGCGCCTATTTGCCTGTAATCGTCAAGAAGGAAAGTTTGATCACGCCCGACTTTTGCGCGATTGCCATCACCTGCGCTACCCGACCATAATTCACCGCTTCGTCCGCTTGTATCTGTAACTGGAAGTTGGGGTCGGCCGCGCGACTCTTCAACATCTCTGCCAATCCCACATCGCTCAGGTGTGCAGCCTCGTAGGACACATCACCTTTCGCGTCGATCGCCAAGCTGACTTTTTGTAGCTTGTCGTCCTTCGCCACAGACTCCGTCTTCGGCAGATTGATCTTGAGCGACTGTGGTGCCAGCAAAGGCGCGGTGATGATGAACACCACCAGCAACACCAACATCACATCCACCAAGGGCGTGACATTGATCTCGCTCATCATGCTGCCGTTGTCTTGAGAGGAATTACCGATAGCCATGATTACCTCACAGTTTGTAATCGTGCTTCTGCGCCAGACGCAAGAAGTCGTGAGCGAAATTCTCTAGGTCGGTCACATGCACCTTCAGGCGACGCAAGAAGAAGTTGTAGGCCAACACCGCAGGCAAGGCAACAGCAATACCGATAGCCGTCGCGATCAATGCCTCACCGATAGGCCCTGCCACCACATCCAATGAGGCCGAACCGCTCTTGCCGATGTCTTGCAGCGCATGCATGATGCCCCACACCGTGCCGAACAAGCCCACGAAGGGTGAAGTTGAACCGATGGTCGCCAACTCAGCTTGACCTCGCTCATGGCGACGTTGGATGTTTTGTAGTTGCTGGACCAATTGCCTTTCCAACACATCGTGCGGCTTACCCATGTGTTTCAAATCATGCTGCACTTCACCCAACGTTTTAATCTCTGCAAAACCTGCTTGCGCCAAAAGTGCAAAGTCCCCTTGCCCTTCTTGAGCCACCTTCTGCGCTTCACTCCATTCGCGCGCAGCCCAAAATCGGTCAATAAATTCCTTATCCTGTTTCTTAGCTTGAAACTGCTTCCACGTTTTGAATAGTGCGATAGACCACGTCACGATGGACAGGATGATCAACAAGATCAGCGTCACGAACACCACAACTGAATTGATGGCAAAGAAGTTACTCATGCGTCGTTATCCTCTAATGAAAATTTGATCGGTACTAAAAACCATTGCGTGACGGGCTGCCCAAAACGTTTAGCGGGTGAGAACTTCCACGTCTTCACCGTTTGTAGTGCGGATTTGTCCAAGATTTTGTAACCACTACTCGTGTGTAGCAACACCTGCCCTGCCCTACCTTCCGCCAACACCTCTACATTCAATATCACCTTGCCGTTGTAACCCATACGCCTTGCCACCATGGGATAGGGAGGACGGGGATTGTTCAGATAATCCGCACGGTAATCTGGTTGCGCATCAAGTTGCACGGGCGAAGGGGGTGAGGCATTCTGTGGCTCGGGCGGGGCAACCTCTTTGACTGCAGGCTCATCTGCAGGCACTGGCTCGGGCTCGATCTCTTTGGGTTTGGGCTTAGGTAACGGCACGATGTCAGCTTGCTGCATCTGTACATTAGAAAATGAGATGGACATCTCATTGACCATTACAGCGGGCATTTCTGGCTGCAACAGATAGCCCGCAAACACCGAAAGATGTAGCAATACCACCAACCCCACCACTGAAAAACGCTCACTCAGCGGCGACTTCTCTGGCTCATTCGAGAATTGCGAATACATCTGCATCGTTCCAAACATGTTCAAGACGGCAGACATCCTACCAGCGCCCTTCTATAGTAGCCATGACAGAACGGTATCCCTTGTTCACACTGTGCAACTGCCATGTATTTCCTGCTGAAGTAAAAGACATGTCTTTCACTGTGTCCGACGCAAACAGGTTTTGACCCATCAAACGAAGTTTGTACATAGGGCTAATCTGATACAACCAGAACGCATCCACTGTAGTACGTGCCTGTGTTGTACCAACTTGCTCACCAGGTATATTGGTTTCACTTCGCCCTGATATTTGCATCGAGACGCCGTAGCTGGAATTCAAACTGGGTAAGCCTTCGTCCAAACCTGCCGACAAAATGTACTTCGGGGTTTCGCGCGCCATGCGTGTGATACCGAGGCGCTCATCCTTCACTCGTGCATTAGGAAGTGTCAGGTGAGATTTAAGAGTCGCACCTTTCCAGCCGAAATTATCCATGCGAACTTTGCCGTCCAACTCCATGCCCCAGTGGCTTGCACTGCCTTCGTTTTGCGGCCTATCAACCCAACGTGCGCCCTCCTGCTGCACTCGTCGTTCGGTGAAATCTTGGGTAGAACGCACATATAGATTCGCACCAAAGACACCCATCTCTTTATCCAAATAACGCTCCAATACCGCTTCATAATTCCAACCACGCTCTGGTAGTAAGTTGGGGTTACCTCGCTTGTCCGCTTCAACAGGCGTATTGGTGGAAAGACTAATCGTAGCCGCATCACTAATTTCATCCAGTTTGGGCATTTTCAAACCAGAACCCAAAGAGGAACGCACAATCCATTTATCAGCCGGCTCCCATTTCACAGCCAGAGATGGCATCACCTGCCCGCGCTGCTGGGTGACACCATTCGAATTCAATGCTACGGACTCACCGCGCACACCATAAGTAAGCGTAACTTTTGGGTGCACCATCCAATCGTCCTGCACCCACGCAATAGATTGGCGCTCTTGTGCTTGATACACATTCGCGATACCCGATAGCATTTGGTCATCTGTGCGGCGCAGGTTTACATGTTCCAACCCCACCGCCACCAAATTTGCCTCGCCTAATGGCTTGTCCAAACGCAATGCCATATTGAATTCATTCTCAATTTTCTTGGTGTTATCTACGGCTGTCGTTAAAACATTAAGTGCGTCATGTGATGTGCGCGTGGTATCTCCCGTGTTCTTGCCACTGTTAATTGATGAACGCCCTGTAATTTTGAAATCATCAATATGCTTTTCACCCTCAACACGCAAACGATACATTTGTGTATAGCCGTTAAATTGCGATGCACGATCACCATTAAACGCAAGACCAGAACCCGTAGCAGGAACCGTATATTTGGTCATAACGTTATCGCTTTTTGTATCCACAGGCCCCCAAAAATACATGGGGGATACCGTGAAACTATCACTTCCCCATTTCCAACCAAAACGAGGAGAAATTGCATGATGACCCAGCTTGGTTCGACCACTCGTTTCTTCTTGTTGCCATAAGGTACGAGTTGTACCCGCTAAATCTTGGCGGTCAATTTGGCTCCCCAATTGGCTTGCGCTCCAAAGCAAATTAATAGGGAACGACCAAGAGAAATTTCCATCCCCCCCGTTGGGTGAATAAGAAAGTTGTGTGTTCACTTGATTCCCTCGCACCCCCACACCAAAACGTGTTTCTGTCGCGCTCTTTAACACCGCTTTACGCATAATGAGATTTACCGTGACGGAAGCCGCACCGCCGAATTCAGCCGATGCCCCACGCAGTATCTCGACGCGATCCAACTCCCCCGAGGGCAAGCGCCCAATCACACCGATAAACGTACCACCGCCCGCAGAGCGCTCACCATCCACCAGCACCTGCACCGAATCGCGTGTCATACCGCGTGTTTGCTGCCCCATGCCGTTGCTATTCAACTCAACACCAGGCAGCTTACCCAGCACTTCACTCACGGTCATCGCGCTCATCTTCTCGATTTCTTTGCGATCAATAACGACTTTCTGCGTATTTGAATCCCGTCGTTCCGCAATATCTACACCCGTTGCTGTGACGGTGACTTCCTTCAAAGTTGTTTGATCTTCAGCCAACGCATATTGAGTGGGCATCGCAATCGCGATAAGGCAAGCCACACTGCAATTCCAGTTAATTTTGGAAGTAAAGCGACTTGAAATACTTGATGTAGCCGAAACTGATTTCATTATTTTCCTATACTGAATTAAGTATTCACGTCACGAGTTTTGTTGAATACGACTTCTTTACGTTTGCGTAGCCCAACTATTGGTGAGGCCTGAGCTTCTTTAGCATCACGCGCCTTTGCCTTCTTCAAATAGATCAAGAACCCAGTCACGCAAATAATCGTGATCACTACACCGCTCAACAGAATGATGATTTGCCCGACAAGACCAAACACACGCCCTGAATGCAATGGCAGTTGCCAAGCATTGAATGTGTCGCCAGCGGTTTCCGCACTCCGATCATGCACGTGCATCAATTCGCCCGTGATAGCGTTCACATATACCTTTGTCATACCTACTTCTTTAGTTAAGTCTTCAGAACTTTTCATTGAGACGATAAACTTGCGTGTATCGGGCAAGAATGTCATTCCACCCACTACCATGTCAGGCTTGGTTTGTTGTGCCAGTTTGATTGCACCATCCCATGAGGCAGTATCTGCCAACCACTTTGCATTGGGGTCAACATGGCAGGAACACTCCACAGTAGTCAAAGGTGAAAACTTATTCACAACCCATTTGAATTGATCGTTTAGATTTAAATACACGCTCGACAATGCCAAGGCAATCAACACTGGCAAAATCCACATGCTGCCAGATCGGTGCATATCGAAATTAAGTTTGTGCCCACCAGCATTCCAACGGAATGCAAAAGATTTTTTCCAGCTTTTCAAGTTGGGGAAAGATAGATACACCGCACCGAAGTGATCCAACAACCACAACAACGCCGCAATGCCAATGAGCCATTTTCCAAAGTCACCTAGATACCAGGTGTAATGAAATTTCACTAGCATTGGTATGAGATGACGAGCATCCACCCCAAATTCACCATTCACGCGTGAACCCAACACGACCCCGTTATAGGGATTGATATAGACGGTGTGATACTTGTTGTTTGCTTTGAAAAAACTCGCGCCTTCATCGCCCTTCGCATTGGGCGTGCGCAAATAAAATTCATAAGCGCGATCCACCTCATCAGGGCTACGCACAAAAGTCACGCGTTTCCCCACATACACCGACTCAGCGCGCTTTACTAATTCATCCATCGCGAAACGCTGACCTGAGGGTTGGACATAGAACAAATCATTGTTCAGTGCGCGATCTAATTCTTTATCAAAGGAAAGGATGACACCCGTTATGGCCGCTACTGCGATAAACAACAAAACAGCCAAACCCACCCAGCGATGTAACCAAACGATGACTTTACGCATAGCACCCCCCAAAAATATTGATTGCCGAATTATTGCAAACAACCATACAACAACCCTGCGTCATATCGTCGCACCCACTACCAACGAGCGATATTGCTGATGCCCACAAGCACCAATAAAATCGCGCTTAATCGCTCAATGGCGGGGCGCAATGTGTTCAACTGTTCGCGTAATTGCGTACCCAAATACGCCATTCCTATGCCGAAGAATATAGCGGGCACCACGATGGCACCCAAGCCAAAACTGCACGCCAGTAGCAAGCCATTCCACGCACTGCCACTCATCGCCGCAGAGAAAAGTACGATGCCCAACGGGGCGCAGGCAGTCAACGTCATGCCGACACCCATCAGAAATAAACCACCCGGCATAAGGGTTCGCGCGCTGTCACTTTTATCTATGCGACGCAGAATTGGTAGCGAGGGATTCACCATGACATCTTGACGGGATGGAGCCCTACCTACCGTTGTCGCACATGTTTGTTTTGGTTTGCGCAACAACAATGCCACACCCATCATCAGTACCGCCACGCCTACAACCAAGCGCACTGAATCGGTAACTTGCGCGCCTTTGACGTAATGTCCCGCCATGCCCACCACAAAGCCAAACGTACTGTAAGCGGTCAATCTGCCTAGTGATAACGGCAAAATAATCTTCCACGATTTTTTGATGCCACCATCACTCGCCAGAAAGACTGGCCCAAGAAAAGGTGCACAACTAATTAGACACGGTCCCATGCCGTAGGCGAAGCCCAAAGCCGCCGCCATCGGCGTACTCACGACCATGTTGATGTCAATCATGCTTTGACCAAACTTTGCTCAGCCTCAAACTCATTGCGCGCCAAGATGGCCGCACCAAAGGCAGTGGTAGTTTGCGGGTGTTCTGGAA
>JARCRR010000035.1 GCA_029850565.1 Gallionella sp.
GCCGTAGCCAAGGCAGTCTGAACCCATAATCCGTATCTTTTATTCCCCTTCAGCATTTCCTCTACCGAGGTTGCGTAAGCGATTCCGCCCGCTTGCGCAAATGATGGGATCAGGGATTCGTCACTACCAAGCACTTCCAGATTCGAGTCGATGGAACTTGCGCATCCCCCACCCCATAGCCACAGGCTGTTGATAGTCGGCAGCCCCCTTGCCTCACGTGCCGTATTGACGGGATGTTCGTGTAACAACATCTGTATCTCATTGGCTAGGCTACGCCAACGCAATGCATCCTTACCTTCAGGTTGATAGGCTTTCACGTCGCGCCATGCCGCGACACGCAAAGGTGTCGTCGCCACATCAGAGTTTGCCGCAGAACGGACATACCAACGTTGCGGATCGGATGCGATGAACATCAATCCATCCTGTTCAAAATGTCGATTCAATTCGGCACACAAAGCGGCTGATTCTTCCGCACCGCACTTAACCTCTGGCTGCAAGATCACTTGTGATTGTTGCAATTGAAGATGGACAGGATCGGCACACATCCAGTGTTCTGCCCCCACAATTAGCCCATCTGCCACAGCACGGACAGGAGCGACAGAGTTCACTCCAAAGTTCTCACACAAGGCATCTTCCAACGTGCGATACGATATTTTAGTTTTTTCACTGCGTGCCAATATCGTCGTCAAGAATGGCGGCCTCAGTCCGGCATAAGTGCTTTGAAGAGTGTCACGGGGTAGCAATAAATCTTGGATGACAAGGTGAAGGTGGTTCATGGGTTCGAGTGTATCACCGCATTAGCTTGGTTACATTCGCACCATCATTACCATGGTTTCAATCGCGTTGACAGGCGTACTTATGGCAAACTAGCGCCCGTCTCTGAACCCAAACCAAACCATCTTGCAACCTTACGAACTCTTCATCGGCCTGCGCTACACCCGCGCCAAGCGCCGCAACCATTTCATCTCCTTCATCTCGCTCATCTCCATGATGGGTATCGGTCTGGGCGTGATGGCGTTGATCGTGGTGTTATCGGTGATGAATGGTTTTCAGAAAGAAATCCGTGCGCGCATCCTGGGTGTCACGCCGCATCTTCAAATCAGCAGTGACGGTGGTCAATTGAGTGATTGGCATCAGGCATTGGATATCGTCTCCAAGCATCCCGATGTGCGCGCCGCCGCCCCTTATGTGAATGGACAGGGCATGATTTCGGTGAGCGATAGCGTGGAAGGCGTGATGGTGCGCGGTATCCTGCCGGATGCGGAACAACGCCTGACCGCACTCGGCAACAAAATGAAGAGCGGCAGTTTGGATGAACTGCGCTCGGGTGAATTCAACATCGTGCTGGGTGTCGATCTGGCGCGTGCTTTGGGGGCGCATGTGGGCGAAACCGTGCTGCTCATCACCCCGCAAGGCCAAGTCACCCCCGCTGGGATGATGCCGCGCTTGAAGCAGTTCCACGTCGTCGGCATCTTCGAGATCGGCATGGCGCCCTATGACAACGCGCTCGCACTCATCCACCTTGAAGACGCGCAGAAACTCTACCGCATGGATGAGTCGGTCAGCGGTATCAGCGGCAGCCTGAACGACCTCGACCGCGCGCCGCAAGTCGCACGTGAATTAGAAAAACAGTTGCCGATGGACACCTATGCCACCGACTGGACACGCCAGAACGCCAACTATTTCGCCGTCGTCGCGATGGAGAAGAAGATGATGTTCATCATTCTCTCGCTCATCGTGCTGGTCGCCGCCTTCAACATCGTTTCGACTTTGGTGATGGCCGTCACCGACAAACAAGCCGACATCGCCATCCTGCGCACCCTGGGCGCTTCGCCCAAGAGCATCATGCAAATATTCATGGTGCAAGGGATGTTGATCGGACTCATCGGCATGGGGCTGGGCGTCATCGGCGGCGTGCTGCTTGCGCTGAACATCGGAACCATCGTGCCATTCATCGAACACCTGTTCGGCGTGCAGTTCCTGTCCAAGGAGTTCTACTACATCAGCGAACTACCCTCCGACTTACAGAAAACCGATGTCTTGGTAGTTTCGGGAATGTCCTTCCTCATCAGCCTGTTCGCCACGCTCTATCCGAGCTGGCGCGCATCCAAGGTGCAACCAGCGGAGGCGTTGCGTTATGAATAACAAGATCGAGACAGTCATATCCTGCCGCGATCTGCGCAAGACCTATGCGCAAGGCGATTTGAGCGTCAGCGTGTTGAACGGCGTAAATCTCGACCTAGCGCGCGGTGAGCGTATCGCCATCGTCGGCGCATCCGGCTCGGGCAAGAGCACCCTGCTGCATCTGCTGGGCGGACTCGACAGCATCAGCGGCGGCAGTGTGAATATCCTCGGGCGGGATGTAGCGCAGATGAACGAGACTCAGCGCGGCGAACTGCGCAACAAGTCGCTCGGCTTCGTCTATCAGTTCCACCACCTGCTGGCGGAATTCACCGCGCTGGAAAACGTCGCCATGCCGCTACTGATACGCGGCATGAAAGCAGCCGAAGCTCACCCGCAAGCAGCAGCCATGCTGGAACAAGTGGGTCTCGCGCAACGAATACGTCACCTGCCAGCCGAACTCTCCGGCGGAGAACGTCAGCGTGTCGCCGTGGCGCGTGCACTGGTCACCCAACCTGCCTGCGTACTGGCCGACGAACCCACCGGCAATCTGGATCGAGCCAGCGCCCTCGCCCTGTTCGACCTCATGCAGAATCTCAACGACAAACTCAACACCAGCTTCATCATCGTCACCCACGACCTCCAACTCGCGGGCAAGATGCAGCGCCAGTTAAAGCTCGTGGATGGTGTGTTGCAAGCAGCCTGATTTAGCGCGAGCAACGCCGAACCCCAGCATATTCGACCTTTGTGAACGCCGGGGTTCGTGCCTCACCACCGGCCTACCTCCCCCACCCCGATTCCAAAATTCACGTTTCTTTCTTGACACTCTGTTTGGCAGAGCAATAAACTCTGCCAAACAGAGTTGATGTCTGGATGCGCGATTTCTCATGCATCGCCCTGTGCGTACAACACTGCATCCACCCAACTTTGGAGTTTATGAATGTTGCGTAAAGTCGCTTTGCTTGTCGCGTGTTTCTCACTCCCCGCCTACGCTGCCGGCCCCGATCCGCGCCAGGATTGGCGCAGTGCCGACACGCCCCACTTCCGCATCAACTATGTCGCCAGCCAGCGCGCGCAAGCCGAGCGGGCGGCAATCCATGCCGAAAGCGCGTATGCGCGCATCACGAAACAACTGTCGTGGCAGCCGCAGGGAATGACGGAGATATTGCTGCTGGATGCCTTCGACATTCCCAACGGCTTTTCCACCCCGCTCCCGTTCAATGAGAACCTGCTGTTCCTCGCGCCGCCGGATGAGGGAGAGTTGTTGCATAACCACAATTGGCTGGACGGGCTGATCACGCACGAATTGACGCACACGGTGCACATGGATAAGGCGCGCGATTTTCCGGAAGGGATGCGCAAGATATTCGGCCGCCTCGACACGCTTTTCCCGAATGCGGTACAGCCCATATGGGGCATCGAAGGCATCGCCACGTTGAACGAGAGCGTGCCGCAAGAAGGCAAAGGTCGCCTGCGGGGTGCCTATTTTGAAGCGCTGATGCGCATCGAACGCGAACGCGGATTCTTGTCGCTGTCGGAGATCAATGCCGACGGGCGCGCCTTGCCCACTTCCAAGCAGTATCTGTACGGCGTGTATTTCTATGACTTCCTGAATCGCAAATACGGCAACGATGCGGCGGTGCGTTACATCCACAATTACAGCGATAACATCCTGCCGCGCGTGCATTCCAATCCGCTCGATATCACCGGCAAGCCGCTGGACGAATTGTGGGATGAATTCCTGATCGACCTCGGGAAACAGGTGGATGCACGTGCCGCCCGGATGAAGTCGGTCGAACGTGCCGATGGCGCTGTCCTGCTGCCTGCTCGTTACTCCATCAGCTCGATCGCCCGCACCCATGATGGTGTGATGGCAGTGGTGAATGACGGCCTGCTGGGCACCAAGCTGCTGCATATCGATGCACAGGGCAGCACACGGCAACTTGCCGGTCTGCGCACCAATGCCCGTATCGACCTGCACAGCAACGGCACATTGCTCATCGCCCAGCCCGACATCTGCGACGACCACAACCAGTTCTACGACCTCTACTTGTGGACGGAGCAAAGCGGTGTAAGGCAAATAACCGAGTGTCAGCGCTATCGCCGTGCGGTGTGGACAGACTCGCACATCGCCGCACTCAAACACGAGGGCGGCATCCCCAGTCTGGATATCTTGGAAGTGAAGGATGGCCGTGCGCAAAAAATGCGTACGCTCTATGCCGCCACGGATGGCATCGAAGCGATCGACTTGGCAGCCAATCCGGATGGTTCGCGCATCGCACTCATCATCAAAAAGAACGGCGCGTGGCAGGTATTGGAATTCGACATCGCGCAATCCACCTCGCGCATATTGTTCGACTTCTCAGCCCCGCTGCATGGTCTGCGCTACTCGCAGGATGGTTTGCAACTGGAATTCATCGCCGTACAAGACAGTGTGCAAAACCTGTGGCGCTATCAACTCGGCACGGATCAACTCACGCGTCTAAGCCACACCTATACAGGAGTCATGCTGCACAGCGGGGTAGCGCAGGATGGTTCTGTGGTGCTGGGTGTGATGGCGGCAGGCGGCACTGAATTGCGTCGCATGACCAACGTCAGCACACTATCGACGATAGCCGTGACCAATAGCTCAACGATACTGGCCGCCCCGACTGCAACGCAACCTTCCCCGCTGGGCGAAGCGCAAGACTATTCCGCACTACGCTCCATCTATCCGCGCACTTGGTGGCCGCAGGCTTTCAGCGATCGAGGCTTGCAGGCTTATGGC
>JARCRR010000036.1 GCA_029850565.1 Gallionella sp.
CACCAGATCGGTCGCGGTGACGCCTTCGCGCAATTTGCCTTTGAGGTTCACACCAACCACATCGGGTGTGAGGAAATAAACCGGCTGTCCCAACATGCCCGCTTCCGCCTCGATACCGCCCACGCCCCAGCCCACCACGCCGATGCCGTTGATCATGGTGGTGTGCGAGTCGGTGCCCACCAGAGTGTCGGGATACATCACACCGTCTTTTTGGATCACGCCGCGCGCCAGATATTCCAGGTTCACCTGGTGCACGATGCCGATGCCGGGCGGTACGACCTTGAATGTGTCGAAGGCCTGCATGCCCCATTTCATGAAGCGGTAGCGCTCGGTGTTGCGCTCGAACTCCAGTTCCATGTTGATCTTGAGTGCATCGGGATTGTTGTAGCTGTCGATCTGCACCGAGTGGTCGACCACCAGATTCACCGGCACCAGCGGCTCGATCACCTTGGGGTCTTTGCCCGCTTTGGCGGCGGCATCGCGCATGGCGGCGAGGTCGGCCAGCAGCGGCACGCCGGTGAAGTCTTGCAGCACGATGCGCGCGACCACGAAAGGGATCTCTTCGGTGCGCGCCGCGTTCGGCTTCCAGTTCGCCAGTTCGCGCACATGCTGTTCGGTCACCTTCTTGCCGTCGCAGTTGCGCAGTATCGATTCCAGCACGATGCGGATGGAGACGGGCAGGCGCGAAATGTTGCCGACACCGGCCTTTTCCAACGCGGGGAGTGAGTACAACGTGGATTTTTTTCCGTTGGCGAGGGCAAGTGTTTGGCGGGAATCGAACAGATTGTGCGACATGGCAGGGGCTCCGAAGTTGAAGAGAAAAGAGGTGCGCGATTATAGACCGAAGCGATGCTGAAGGCGTTTATTGTGGGGATTTTCCCGAGTTGTTTTCTGGCTTATAAGGCGCTTAGATTGGGTTACCATGCCTACTCTTCCAAGCAAAAAAAAAGACGTCCGTGCAAATTATTTGGGATCCTTCGCTTATTGTGTTGTCGGTGTTGATCGCCATTGCGGGCTCGTTCACCGCGCTGACTCATGCCGAACGTATGCGCCAAAGCAAGGGGCGTACGGCCACCATCTGGATGATGGCCGGGGGCAGCACACTGGGTATGGCGATCTGGAGTATGCATTTCGTCGGGATGCTGGCGTTCCAACTACCTATTCCCATCGGCTACGACCCGCTACTCACTTTGTTTTCCCTTGTACCGGCCATCATCGCTGCCTTGTTGGGTTTCCGCGTCTTGCGAGAGACCCATATCAGTTCACGCCGTATTCTCCTGAGTGGGGTACTGATGGGTATAGGTATCGGTGTCATGCATTATCTCGGTATGGCCGCGCTTGAGATGTCTCCACCCATCGAATATTCCCCTTGGGTCGTTGTGTTATCGGTAGCGATCGCTATCGTTGCATCCTGGGCTGCGTTGCTCATCATGTACCGGCAAGACTGGTGCAAGTTGTCGGTACTGGCGCGCTCCTCGTTGGGTGCAGTGATGATGGGGGCCGCCATTTCCGCGATGCACTACACGGCCATGCAAGGCTTGCATATCCCGGAGAATGCGCTGTGCCTTGCAGGCACGTTGCGTATAGAACCGCACATCATGGCCGCCATGCTGACGATGATGTCCATGATATGGTTCGGCGGGGGCCTGTTGGCCAGTTTGTTCGACCAGCGCATGGCACGCAACAACGCTGTGGAATTGTCCAATCTGGAGCAAGAACACCGGCTGCTACGGGAGCGTTCGGATAAGGTCTCGGAATCGATGATCGCGGCATTGCGCGAGAGCGAAGACAGGTTGCGCACGACTTTACAGAATGCGCCGGATGCGGTGTTCATCACCGAACAGGATGGCCGCATCACTTATGTCAATGACAACGTCGTGACGCTGTTGGGCTATGAACGCGCAGAACTTTACAGTATGAGTGTGTACGACTTGGTGCCTGAGGATTGGCGTCAAGGCTACCGGCAGGGGGCCAAGCAGATTCTGATCACGCAGCAACGCCAAGTGATGGAGATCCGCCTGGTCACCAAATCCGGAATCAGGATCCCGATGGAGTTGAATGCGGTGTTGATGCCGGATGGACGCGTGTATGGATCGTGTCGTGACATCCGGGAACGCAAAGCGGCGGAGAAAGCGATCAGGGATTCACAGGCGCACCTGCAACGCATGATGGACTCGATAGCGGAAGGCATGTACGGCGTGGATATGCAAGGGAATTGCACTTTCGTTAACGCTGCTTTCTTGCGCATACTGGGTTACGAGCACGCCGACGAAGTGCTGGGCAAATGCATACACACCTTGATACACCATAGCCATGCAGATGGCACTCACTATCCGGAGAAAGAATGCCTCATGTATCAATCGTTCGGGTTGCAGCAACCTGCGCATGTCGACACGGAGGTGTTCTGGCGCAAGGACGGGGTGGCCGTGCCGGTGGAGTACTGGTCGCACCCCATCATTCAGGAGGGAGTCGTGATCGGTGCGGTGGCGACGTTCCTTGACATCACTAGACGCAAAGAGAAGGAAGAGTACATCCACCAATTGGCGTTCTATGATCCGCTGACCCAGTTGCCCAACCGACGCTTGTTGTTCGATCGCTTGCGTCAAGCCTTGTTGGCAAGTGCACGCAATGCTCGCAACGGCGCGCTGATGTTCCTTGACCTCGATCACTTCAAGTCGCTTAACGATACCAAAGGCCATGAGGTCGGCGACCAGTTGTTGATGGAAGTCGCCAAACGGCTACAGGCATGTGTGCGTGACGGAGATACGGTGGCGAGAATAGGCGGCGATGAGTTCGTGGTGGTGTTGGAAGCGCTGAGCGAAGATGGCGCGGAGGCTGCATCACAAGCGGAGGCGGTGGCCGAGAAGATACGCACCTCTTTGAGCCAAACCTACCAACTCGACAACCATCTGATACATACCTCCACCAGCATCGGTATCGTCCCGTTTGCGGGGAGCCAAAGCAGCGTCGAGGATTTGCTGCGGCATGCGGATACCGCGATGTATCGCGCCAAGGATGCGGGGCGCAATGTCATTCGCTTCTTCGACCAGGCCATGCAGACAGCCATCGAAAGTCGCGTCGCCCTCGAGGCTGATCTGCACCAAGCCTTGGCGCGCGGACAACTCGAGTTGTTCTATCAAGTGCAGGTGGGGGTGAATAGCAAAGCGCTGGGTGCAGAGGTATTGTTGCGTTGGCAACACCACGAGTTGGGCTTGGTATTTCCCGAGCAATTCATCTGGCTGGCCGAAAAGAACGGTCTCATCATCGCCATCGGCGAATGGGTGTTGGACGAGGTATGTGCCCAGATCCGCCGTTGGCAGAACGATGTTTTGTTTAGGCACATCGTGCTGGGGGTGAACATCAGCACCAAACAGATGCGCCATCCCGGCTTTGTCGATCAGGTGAAACAGGCTGTACTGCGGCACGGTATCCACCCTAACCTTCTTAAGTTGGAGATCACCGAAAGTCTCATGTTGGAGAATGTCGAAGACACGATATCCAAGATGACGCAATTGAAGGACTTCGGTGTGAAGTTCTCGCTGGACGATTTCGGTACCGGCTACTCTTCGTTGGCTTATTTGAAACAATTGCCGCTAGACCAACTTAAGATCGACCAGGCATTTGTGCGCAATATCACGAGCGACACGGCTGACAGGGTCATGGTGATGGCCTTGGTCGACCTGGCCATGAATTTTGAATTGAATGTCGTCGCTGAAGGGGTGGAGACGGAGGAGCAATTCAATTTGCTAAGGCGTCTAGGCTGTAATATGTTCCAAGGGTATCTATTCAGTCGGCCCGTACCCATCGGAGAATTCGGGCGGCAGGTGAGGGATAGGCAACAATGAGACGTGCCTCGATTGCCACTCATCGGTCATTTTTGCGACACATCGATGGACAAGGTATAAAAAACGAAGTCGACATGCAATACCGCTTGCGCCGCCTGATCCGGGGTGGCAGTGAATCCATTTACTCGATCTAATCCACTTGAATAACTCGATCAGCGATAACTGGCATCTGGCAGAGCAAATCACGGAATCTGACCTGCAAAAAGAGGTCGATCTCGATGTATTGGGGCAGATGTGGGGAGGTTTGCGCACGACCCTGATCACGGGGCTATTGTTGGCCTTCGTCGTGGTCTATATGTTATGGGGAGGTGTGGACCGCGTATTGCTGACGACATGGCTGGCGGTGTTGATTTTGGTCACGCTGATTCGCGTTGTGTCTTTCCGTGATTTTTCAAAAACGGTCACACTTCAAAACGCCGGAATATGGATCGTTCGCTTCCGCATCGGCGTGATTGCTTCAGGCATGACTTGGGGTATGGGGGTGGCAGCATTCTTGCCGTCGGATGATGTGCTCAATCAAACTTTCCTCACCTTCATTCTGATCGGTTTTATCGCCGGCGGTCTGATGTCGTATGTCTCCGATGCAAAGAGTTCGATTCCATTCGTCATAGTGGGAATCGTGCCCTTCTTGCTAAACAGCTTTTATGTGGACTCCGGCATCACCAAGAATATTTCCCTGCCACTCGTTTTGTTTCTGATTTATCTGCTGTTCACCATGCGGCGTACCGCGTTGCGTGCCAGACAGAATGTGATGGTGCGGCTGGGTGCGGTCTTCCAGTCGGAGCAATTAAGGAAGAGCGAGGGGCAATTTCGACAATTGTTTGAACGGCCACTGACGCCGATGCTGTTGATCGATGAGCAATCGGGTGAGATCGTGGATGCGAACCATGCAGCCTGTCAGTTCTACGGCTACACCCATGCACAGATGTTGGCGCTGAATTTCCAACAACTTTGCGAAGACGAAGCTGACTTGCCCGCAAAATCCGTCGTGGGGGAAAACATAGCGCGACATCGATTGTGCTGCGGCGAAATCCGTGATGTCGAAGTGCACGGGTCGTTACTCCTGGTGGGCGATACCACCTTGTTGTTCACCATCATCCATGACATCACCTTGCGCATATCAGCCGAAGCCGAGGTGCGAAAGCTGGCCAATTTCGACACATTGACCAAGTTGGCGAACCGCCGCATGTTGAATGAATCTTTGCACAAGATGCTGGCCGCCACGACGCGTCACCATTTTCACGGCGCTTTATTGTTTCTGGATTTGGATAACTTCAAATCCCTTAACGATACCGAGGGGCATGAGGTGGGGGACCAGTTGTTGGTCGAGGTGGCCAGACGCTTGAATCTGTGCATGCGCGAGAGCGACCTGCTGGCCAGATTGGGCGGAGATGAGTTCGTGGTGCTGTGCGAGGGATTGAGCGAAGACCTCAATCATGCTGCGGTACAGGCCAATATATTGGCCGAGAAGGTGCGAGATGCGTTGGCGCAACCCTATTACCTTGATCATGCCAATCCCCTTTTCTCCGGAAAACAAGTGGTTCATCACTGCAGTTCGAGTATCGGCGTGACTTTGTTCGATGGTCGCGATGCGACTGCGGATGAATTGCTGAAACGTGCCGATGTTGCCATGTACCAAGCCAAACAAGCGGGCCGCAATGCGGTTCGTTTCTACGATCCGCAGATGCAGGCCGATCTGGTGGCACGTGCCAGATTGGACAAAGAACTGCGACATGCTTACAAGGCTCAACAGTTCGACTTGTTCTATCAACCAAAGATCAATACCGAAGGACGGGTTCTCGGAGGTGAAGCATTGCTGCGCTGGCAGCATCCGCAGCGCGGGGAGATACAGCCAGACGAGATCATCACACTGCTGGAGGAAACGGGACTGATCGTTTCGATCGGTAAATGGGCGATAGCCACTGCCTGTCATCAGATACAGGCTTGGCAATCGAACCCGCTTTTATGCGATCTGGTCATTTCCGTGAATGTCAGCGCCCGTCAATTTCGCCATCCGGATTTCGTGGCACAAGTGCAACAAATTTTGCACGAGTCGGCTATCCGGCCGACCTTGCTTGATTTGGAGCTGACCGAAAGTGTGCTGTTGGAGAATGTGGACGAGGCTATCGCCAAGATGAACCAGATCAAAGCCATGGGCGTGAGTTTTTCACTGGATGACTTCGGTACGGGATATTCGTCGCTGCAATACTTAAAGAAATTGCCTTTTGACCGCATCAAGATCGACCGGACATTTGTGCGGGATATTGTCACCGATGCGAATGATGCCGCCATCATCAAGGCGATGATCGCCATGGCCAAGGAATTGGAATTGGAAGTGGTGGCGGAGGGGGTGGAGAACGAGGCACAGCGAGCTTTCCTGGTGAAT
>JARCRR010000037.1 GCA_029850565.1 Gallionella sp.
TCGCCAGTGCGGTCAGCAACTTCGATCAGAAGAGCAACAAAGGATGCGAATCCAAGATCGACCAGTTCGACTTCACCGCCGTGGTTAATGCCTTCGATCAGGCTTGTGCAAGCAGTGCGACTTACCAGCACTGGAACGCAAAGCAAAGTCTAAGTGCTGCTCATATCGATGATGGGGAAGGTTCAGTGTTGGGTAGCAGTGCCTTCAAGGACATGAACATCAGCAGTCTGTTGGCGGCGGGGCAGGCGAATCAGAACCTTAATACGGTGCAGTTGAACCAGATCCGCAGCTAGCAGGATATGGCAGATTGGGAATTGAAATTGGATAGCTTGCTAAGCGCCACGTTTGAAATGCCTAGTGGGCTTCCCTGTTATGATGCCAGCCAAGGTGGCGGTCGCACAGTTTCGGGCTTCAATTTAGGTGGGGGATATCACGTTCCTTACTTATTTCCCTACCCCTTAATTGGGCAAATACCTCCCAAACTTTGTACGCAAACTAGGCTGTAATCCACCCCTGTAATTTTGCTGTAACTAGAGATAAAAAGAGTGGATTTAATGCAAATAGAGTGTAGGGATGTGGAAACAAAAAAGCCGACAAATCAGTTAGATGTCGGCTTTTTAGTAAGTTACGATTGTATTAGTGGTGCCCAGAAGATGAATCGAATGCCTTGATATAGATGGGTTTGCACCTATTTCCTGTAATTTTCCTGTAATTCTGAACGTTTTTTCCGTCGAAATTCCTCGATTAGCAATAGTTCAGAGGTCCATCCATAGCAGACCACCGACTTTTGCAAAGAAACCCTCCAGAAGGCGATCAACCGCTACTGCGCGTTTCAATTTTCAACGCCGGACAGCGCTGCCAGTTCACCATCCTCGATTTCACCGGATTGCTGAAAGATAACGGCATTCCAAACGGCATGGATTAGTGGCCTTCGGTGATTTTTCAATTGATTAAGTCGCTTTTTCTGGCATGACTAACTCAATCTACCAAACGTTGTAGCGACCATTGCACATTAAGTTTATCCCACGGCACAAATACCTTACCTGACTCATCTTTTTCAATCACCATCCACTCTGAAAGCTTAGCCACGTCTTGGTATACATTGCGATAACGCCTATCAAGCCGCTTCGCCAAAGCATAAATACTTTGTGGGCCTGTCTTTTTTAGAACCTCAACCAACTCCCACCGCTTCGGGCTAAACACCTCGCCCATTTGCGCCATGTTCTTAAAGCCAAGAGCAAATTGTGTCGAAACTTCTCGACCATCCGATACTGCTTGCATCGTGTTGGCGATATCCCGCAACCCGTCAGACAGAGATCCGCCTACGGTAATTGTCAGAGTAGATTTGGTCGCTATCGATAACTGCAACGCCTGAGCTGCTGTAGCAACCGTCATTCTTTCAGGGGCCATTTTCGCAAGGCTTCGCTAGGTTATGGTGGGTTATGCATTCTGTTTACTCAAAAATCGGTGCAAGCTTCGCAAGCACCTCATCCATGATTGACACAGGCAAGGAATCCACCTTGCGCGCATTGCGAGAGCCAAGATCGAGTACACGGGGCTGATCGCATCTAACGACACCGGTTGTTTTGATGCCAGTGATAGGGACGGCAAAACCGATGCGACGGGCAAAGTCTCCACCACTGGTGATCGGGCAGACTATCGGCAACTTGGTCACCTCGTTGAACTCATTAGGAGACACGACTACGACGGGACGGCTGCCGCGTTGTTCGCGTCCTTCGGTCGGATCGAGTGAAACAAGATAAATGTCACCCCGCCTCATATTAACTCACCACCCACAGCAGGAGAGTCAAGCCATTCGCGTTCTTCCGCAGATTGCGGCTGTGAATAGTCGGAGGCGGCCAGAAGCTCAGCGAGTGTGTAGTGCGGCCTAGGCTTTGGATCAACCACAAGGCAACCATCAGCGACGGCCATACCCACTGTGGCTCCTGCTTGCAGGTGCAGTTGATCAAGGAACGCTGGCGGAACGGCCAGCATCACCGAGCCGCCGACTTTGCGCAGATTGGTTGTGTGCATGATGTACCTCCACTTGAATTAAGTTATATTGAAGTATAATTAAGATGTGTGAAATTGCAAGCTTAACCATATTTAGATGGTTAATAGCCAAGTCGGATGTGTCGAGATCGTGGAGTGCAGACATCACCCACATCTGGCTGACACATGGTTTCGTCTTCATCACTGAACTGATGAATAAACGCCACCTAGACACCGCATACCGAGTGGATTGATTGCAGCGCTATGGCAACCCTGAGCATTAGGTAACATCTTCGTAGCGTGTACTTTAAAGGGCATGCTAACGCGATGGAGCTGATGATCGGACTGACGGAGTATTTTGTGTTCTAAAATAGAGAACGATCGCACCAGTCACTGACATCTATGCCATGATACAAGTGCAAAGCATGGCGAGGTAATTGAGGCGAAGTCGTAGATAAAAAGGGAATACGCTGCCTATGTTTGATAGAGAAGTGCTAAATGCCACTGGTGTCCTCGGTAGGGGGGGGGCTCCTTCAGGTAACAGTAAAGACGTTGCTACGCGCCAAGCATTCGGCGCGTATTACACACCATTAAGGGTCGCAGCAATACTGACGGATTGGGCTATTCGGGATGCCAAAGAAACAATTCTGGAGCCCTGTTTTGGTGGCTGCGACTTCTTAGAGGCAATGCAGAACCGTTTCATTGAATGTGGGCAGACCATGCTTGCAGAGCATATATTTGGATGCGATGTTGATCTAGATGCTTTCGGTTACTTATCTAGCCGTTTGGGCACAATGACTCGGCCTGGAAATTTTCTTCATGCAGATTTTCTAACGACAACTGCCGACAGCTTTGGAAAAACCAATTTTGATGCAGTGATTGGCAATCCGCCGTATATAAAAAATGATCGAATTGGTGACCATCAAAGGGAAAGCATCAAGCTGCTTTCGCAGCATATACATCAATGCGTAAAAGGACGCGCTAATCTATGGGCGTATTTCATTATGCATGCCATGTCTTTCTTAAAAGTCGGCGGGAGAATGGCGTGGGTCTTGCCTGGAAATTTCCTTACTGCCGATTATGCCTCTTCAATCAGAACCGAACTCTCGAAGCGATTTAAGCATGTAATCGCCATATCGGTCGCGGAGCGACTGTTTTTGTCTCAAGGCACAGAGGAAAGAACCGTGGTCTTGATGTGTGATGGATATCAGCAAGATGAGGGAAATGCGATCCAGATCAAATACTGCACTGACTCACTTGAACTGAAAGAAATTATTTCCGCTACCGATTTGGATAAAAAGGTTGGGGTGAATGAGCACGGGAAATTTGCACTACTCACCGAAGATCAGTCCAAGGCATTTATGGAGGTTGCAGGGATATTCCAAGCAAAAAGTATTGGTGAATTTGGGGCTGTCTACATAGGTATCGTGATTGGTGACAAAAAATTCTTCATACGCAGGATGAGTGAATGGAAAGAGATTCCCATATCTAAATCGTACTTTGTGCCGATTGTTTCAAAATTTAAACACCTTAGCGGGTTGAGCCTAAAGCCAGATGATATTGATCGTTGGAGAGAGAATGACCAAGAGAGTTTTCTGCTGAATACTCGTGGAAAGAGATTGGGTAGCCAGGTGCGTAGCTATTTATCCACCAATGAAGAGAACAACAAGGGAGACAACAGTACTTTTTTGCGTCGAGAAATTTGGCATCAGCCGGACGATGGCCGAGTTGCAGATGCATTTATAGCCTGTCTAAATAATCTAGGCCCACGGATGGTCCTAAATTCGGAAAAACTACAGGCGACAAACACGCTGTATAGATTTTTTTTCAAAACTGGATTGAATATTTCATTTCAAAAAATGCTCGCCATTTCAATGATGACAAGCTTTAGTCAGTTATCCGCTGAACTTAATGGTCGCCAGTTAGGGTCAGGTGGATTAAAACTTGAGCCTAAAGGAGTTTCCAATATTCTGGTGGCTACGAACAACATTAAAACTGAGGCTGAAATTTCTGCAACATTTAAGACAATGGATGATTTGATTCGACGTGAGAAGTTCGATGAAGCAAGACGAACCGCTGACTATTTCATATTTGGAGATCAACTTTCTCGGGTTGACTACGAAAATATATGCGAAGGATTGAAGCGTGTCCGTGCACATAGGTTACGTGGAAAAACTCTTGATGAAAGCAATACTTCGTATTCAGATGCAGCCCGTAACAACGTAACAATTATGAGGAACTAACTGTGGCATCTATTGATGCGCTTAAAAAAAACCTTACTGATGCACTAGCTGAAAAGGTCGTCAACTACGGACAGATACTTCAGCTGGCTAATGAAATCGGGAAGCTGGATAAAGAAAGCGTACGATTTTCTGTTGATGCTAGCCACGTTTCTCGACTTGGGCTCGAATTAGTGTCGAAGCAAGAAACCGCAGTAGCTGAATTAATAAAAAATGCATATGACGCTGATGCTTCGACGGTAAATTTGATTTTTCGAGGATCTGAAACGAGGGGGGGGATTCTTGAGATTGTTGACAACGGTCAGGGTATGTCTCGCGAGCAATTAATAAATGGCTTCATGAGAATCTCTACACAAGAAAAGGTGCACAACCCAGCATCTGTTATTTACGCTAGACAACGTGCGGGGCGGAAAGGGATTGGTCGTTTTTCAACACAAAGACTGGGGGAAAAACTTTGCATTGAAACGCAATTAGAGGGGCTGGCTCACTCGCTACGACTTGAGATCGACTGGAATGAGTTTGAAGGAGGAAAAGAACTCCACCTTATTTCAAATCAAATAGTGGAGGCGCCGCAGAAAGAGAGGTGTGGCACAACTTTGAAAATATTGATGCTCAGAGATGCTTGGACGGAGTCTCAGATTCAAAGAACATTCCGTTATGTTTCCGAGCTCCTGCAGCCATTCCCGCTTGATGAGAATGCTGGCAAAGGTAGGCAGGATGATCCTGGTTTTAAGGTTACTATTTTCAGAGAGAAAGGTGACGGACTTGCTGTGGTCGCAAGCGAAGACCAGCTGATTTTGTCACATGCCGTTGCAAAAATCACAGGACAGGTTGATGACATTGGAACTCCTTTTGTAAGCGTTGACTCTTCAAAATATCATTTCAAATTGGAGCGTAGAAAGCTTGAATTTGAACCACGCCTAAACCCTAAAACCGGCCTGTCTATAATTGATTATCCATTGCTTGCCGGGATTAGGTTTTCTGCTCATTATTTTATTGCTGATGAATTACCTACAGGAACGCGTGGCTTTGTAAGAGATCTTTTGACTCGTCACGGTGGTGTCAGGATATACAGAAATGGATTTCGTGTCCTACCTTATGGCGAGGCATTCGATGACTGGCTGGGTTTGCAGCGTTCAAGTGCGTTAAGAGCGCTCCTCCCTCCGCATCACAATACAAACTTCTTGGGATTCGTTGAAATTGTTGATGTGGGTGGTGAGCGTTTTGAGGAAACGGCTAGTAGAGAAGGGTTGCTAGAAAATGAAGCATTCCTTCAGCTTCAAGATTATGTCTATAGGGCGCTGATGGCTGGGGTTATTGAACTTGCACGCCTGAGAAATAAGAAAATATTTGCTTCGGACGATCCTGTTGAACCGTCCTCGAAAACTAAGCCATTCGAGAATCCCCGTGACACTGCATCATACTTGGCAGAGCAACTCCGATCCATGGGGAGCGCTAGCACAGATGGGACTAATTCGAGCGGCGATGCACACAATGCGAATCAACATGTTCCTGACGCGGAAAGTTTGGCGAAGGGAATTGAGGAATTTGGTGAGCAAACGCAAAGACTCCTTGAAGAAAATGGAATGCTACGTGTCTTGGCAAGTCTTGGTTTGACGATCGGTGAGTTCACGCACGAAGTGCGTCATGCGCTAGCAGGATTGAATGCAACAGTAGATTCGCTTGGTAGCGAAAACGATGAGGCGGATGAATCCTCATCACTCTATGACTCGTTACGCAGCAACATTGGGCTTCTACAGAGCTATGTTAGGTACTTCGATAGTGCGGTTATACAAAATGCTCATCGCAAATTAGAAACTCATGAGTTGCGGGATTTGGTCGGAGAATTCACTGCTGTTATCGAGCCCTCACTAAGGCGTCAGAACATCGAGGTTGCCACCGAATTTCGTGGCTACGATTTGTTTACTAAACCCATGCACAAGTCGGAGTGGGCCTCGATTTTCTTGAATCTGTTTACAAACTCTTTAAAGGCAATTCACCGTGCAGGCAGCAAGGGACGTATAAATATTGTTGCCGGGTCTGTTGATGATAGGTTGTACCTTGAATTTTCTGACAATGGCGACGGAATACCACAAGAAAATTTCTCGAAGATATTTGACGCATTTTTCACTACGAGTGCACCACCGGGGGCACTGTCATCGGATAGTGACAAGCTAGTAGGAACTGGTCTTGGTTTGAAGATAGTGCGCGACATCCTCGATGCAGCCAATGGTGAAATTGAACTTGTTGTGGCTCCCGATAACTATAAAACGTGTTTTCGCATAGAAATACCATGTGCGACTGAAGAGGAGATTGGCAATGCCAAATACTAGCTTTTTATGCATTGATGATCAGCAAGACCAGTCAATCGATAATTTGTTGAGACAGCTATCGAAGACAACACCAACATTAATTTTTGAAAGGAAAACACCATCAGAATTCGGTGAGCAGATTAATCAAATTGCTGAAGCTAGTAAAAAGAATGAACGGTTCGGTTTGCTTATTGACCTTCGCCTTGATATGGAAGCAAATGCCGAGGGAGAACGAGTTCAATATAGAGGACCGACATTGGCGCAAGAGCTTCGGACTCGAATGGCGGAAGAGGGAATTCGACCATTTCCAATCGTCCTATGGTCCATTAACAATAGGTTTTTGGAATCATATTTTGGCGATGATACTTCACACGATTTGTTTGATGCTGTGTATGGAAAAGATAAAGAAATAGCGAGTGACAAACATCAGGTTTGCAGGGAGATGATTTCCCTTGCGGAAGGGTACCGTCAAATCTCATCTGCGAAACATGATGGAAAGCTGAATTGCTCAATCCTGGGGTTGGCAGAAAATGAATTAGATGGTGTTAATTCTGCATTCATTGTTCAGTTCATGAATACTGTCGAGAGGAGTGCTACACATGAGGTGTCATTACATTTACTTGGCGAGTTGTTAAGGCCTGCAGGGCTTCTGGTCGATGAAAGCATGGTTGCAGCTAGGCTTGGTGTTGATGTGTCAAGTTCCGGTTCTGACTGGCATAAGCTTTTAGAAATGATTAAACAGACTAAATACAATGGTCCATTCGGAGATGGGTGGCCTCGCTGGTGGTGGTTCAAAATTGAGGATTGGTGGAGTGGGTTGCAGACACGAATGCCGAACCTTAGACGTATTGGAGCAAAGGAGCGGGTCGATTTGCTAAATAAATTTTCAAATTTATCTTTGAAGCCGGCTGTGCCAATCGAGGCGGGCTATAGCGATAAATTTTTTACCATCTGTATTGCAACTGGTAAACCATTGGATCCGGCAGATGGGCTTCGAATTGTTATGCCTGTAATGAAGGGGTGGCATGATGTGTTATTTGTTTCGGCATATGCCGCACTGAACAGAATCGCAAAAGAGTGCTGGCAGATTGATCCTCTTGATTATGATCGCTTAGATCAACTTAAGAAATCATAAGTGAGTGCTATGGCAAAGAGCGAAAAGCCCAGCAATATACGACGGCGGATTTCCAACGATCTATTGTCACTAGCGCAACTGCTTAATCAACACTCATCGGCGATTGTACTAAATGCGGACGTTCTAAAATCTTCCGCTAACCAGTGTTCGCGCCAAAATAGTAATAAAGAGTGGAGCTACGAGGTGGCTGGCCTGAGATTTAGGGTGAAAACACCTCAGAATGTTTTGCCTACGCAAAATAGCGAGTGGCTCTTTGTTGATGTTGATTTAGATGTTAGCGGTGTTCTTGATGAGTCATTGGATGATTACTTTACACATCTGGTTCTGAATATTTGTGTTCAAACCGAAAATCGCGAGAGCATTTGCTCGTGGCATTTTGATCGCCATATCATTGGGGATGCAGAGGAAGAGTCGGATGAAGCGCACCCTCTATATCATTTTCAGCATGGCGGGCATGCGATGAAAGAGATATCTGAAACCCTAGGGAAAGTATTGTTGTTGCCAACACCTAGGTTGCCATTTCCACCTATGGATGCAGTTCTCGCGATTGATTTCCTTCTTTCAAATTTTGCGGGTGCCCAATGGAAAGAGTTGCGGAATGAGCATATCTATGTGAACTTGTTGAAACAGGCTCAATGCCGTCATTGGAAACCATACCTTAAACGACTCGCTTCTTGGTGGGACACTGGGCCAAAGCAGGATGCCTCCGTAACATCGCTTTTCCCGCAATTAGTTTGATTTTGAATTTCGAATGCCTCGCCCCATGAATAAAAATGGGGGATATAAGGTGCCTTGAATTCAACTTGAGGAATTTTTACAGTTTCAAAAGGCAGACTTAATTCTGTAAGGGAGCGTCCTTTGTACCGTACCAGCGGCTCTATGGTCTTTCCTGTTATGATGCTGACTTGAGTTGATGAGCGGATTTTCGTGTTTCTGTTTGGGGAGGGGGGCACATTTCTTACCTATTTCCCCAACCTTTAATTGCGGCAAATCCCCCCCCCCAAACTTTGTGCTGAATTTTCCTGTAATTTCCCCTGTAATTTTGCTGTAACTAGAGTTAAAAAGAGTGGATTTAATGCGAGTAGAGTTGAATAGAGTGGAAACAAAAAAGCCGACAAATCAGTTAGATGTCGGCTTTTCAGTAAGTTACAAACAAATTGTTGGTGCCCAGAAGAGGACTCGAACCTCCACAGTGTTGCCACCGCTAGGACCTGAACCTAGTGCGTCTACCAATTCCGCCATCTGGGCGTAACTTGAGGGTGCGCACTTTAATTGCTATAGGATTTTGTGTCAATGACGAAAAAGAAAAAAACCATACGTGAACTCGATCCCTTCTTGGAGCGGGAGCGCGAACAATACGAACATCCTTTGCCCAGCCGCGAGTACATCTTGCAAATGTTGGCGGAGAAGGGGGTTCCGGTAGAGCAAGAAGATCTGTGTGCTTTGCTCCATATCGAGTTGCATGAAGAAGAACTATTCACCCGCCGCTTGCGAGCGATGGAGCGTGACGGTCAGATCATGCGCAACCGTAAACGTGCCATCTGTGTGGTCGACAAACTCGATCTCATCAAAGGTAAGGTGCAAGGCCACCCAGACGGTTTCGGGTTCCTGATTCCAGAGGATGGCAGTGCGGACTTGGTTTTGAGTGCGAAAGAGATGCATAAGGCATTGCACGGTGACACCGTGATGGCGCGCGTCGGCGGAGAAGATAAACGCGGACGCAGAGAGGCCAGCATCGTTGAGGTGCTAGAGCATGCCAATACGAGAGTGGTCGGTCGTATCTATGAGGAGCACGGCATCAAATTCGTCGTCGCGGAGAATCGCCGCATCAGCCAAGATATTCTGGTTGCCCCCGGCGAGCATGGCGAAGCGAAGACAGGGCAGGTCGTCATCTTGGAGATAATGCAACAGCCTTCCAAGCATGCACAACCCATCGGTCGAATCGTCGAAGTGTTAGGTAACTATGCCGACCCGGGCATGGAGATCGAGATCGCGCTGCGCAAGCACGATCTACCGAACGAGTTCCCGCATGATGCGAAACGCCAGGCCGAAGCGTTCTCACCTTTGGTGAAAGCTGAAGATTACGCGGGACGCGAGTCTGTGGTGAATCTACCTTTGGTCACCATCGACGGCGAGACGGCGCGCGACTTCGACGATGCGGTGTATTGCGAACCGAACAGTAAAGGATTCCGTTTGGTGGTCGCCATCGCAGACGTGAGTGCCTATGTGAAATCCGGCGATGCCTTGGACAAAGAAGCGATTAATCGCGGTAATTCAGTGTACTTCCCGCGCCGAGTGATCCCGATGTTGCCGGAAGAGTTGTCCAACGGTCTGTGTTCTCTGAATCCGAATGTCGAGCGTCTGTGCATGGTGTGCGATATGCAGATCAGTGCGGACGGCGAAATACAGTCGCATCGTTTCTATCCTTCCGTGATGTTCTCGCATGCGCGCCTGACCTATACCAAGGTCGCAGATATGTTGGAGAACCCGCAGGGCGAGAACGCGCGCGAATACGCTGCGGTATTGCCGCATATCAACAACCTGTACAAATTGTTCCAGACCTTGCTTAAGGCGCGTGCCAAACGCGGTGCCATCGACTTCGAGACGGTGGAAACGCAGATGATCTTCAATGCGCAGGGCAAGATCGAGAAGATCGTCCCTGTCGTGCGTAACGATGCACACAAGCTGATCGAGGAATGCATGTTGGCAGCCAACGTGTGTGCGGCGGCCTTCTTGAAGGAGCACGAACATCCGGTGCTGTACCGTGTGCATGAAGGTCCGACACCGGAGAAGTTGGAAGCGGTGCGCGAGTTCTTCAAAGAATTTGGTCTGCAACTGGGCGGCGGAGACGATCCGCAAGCCGGCGACTATTCTCAATTGCTCAAGCAGATCAAAGGCCGCCCCGATGCCGGATTGTTGCAGACAGTGATGTTGCGCTCTTTGCGTCAAGCGGTTTACGCTCAGGAAAACCTGGGGCACTTCGGTCTGGGTTACGAGGCATACGCGCACTTCACCTCGCCTATCCGTCGCTATCCAGACCTGTTGGTGCACCGTGCCATCAAGGCGGTGCTGGAAGGCAAGAAGTACAAGCCGCAACTCAAATGGGCTGAACTCGGTGTGCATTGCTCCATGACCGAGCGCCGCGCGGACGATGCCACACGCGACGTGGAAGCCTGGCTCAAGTGCTTCTACATGCGCGACCATCTCGGCAGCGTGTTTGCGGGAACGATCTCTTCAGTCACAGGGTTTGGCTTGTTTATCTCGCTTGATGACCTTTATGTCGAGGGCTTGGTACACGTATCCGAACTCGGTGCGGACTACTTCCACTTTGATGCAGCGAAGCATCAGATGTTGGGCGAGCGTACCGGCAAGCGTTACCGTTTGGGTGATCGCGTGAAAGTCAAAGTGGTGCGAGTCGATATGGAAAGTACCAAGATCGACTTCGTGCTGGAAGGTGAAGTGGTTCACGCAGCCGATACCATCAATGTCGGTGCTTGGGGCGCGACCACGCCGAAGAAAGTCAAAGCAGCAGAACCTAAGAGCAAGAACAAAAAGGCAGGAAAACGCCATGGCTGAGTCACGCATCATTCACGGCTTTCATGCCGTCACCGCTCGCATCCGTCAAAACGCAGACAGTGTGATGGAAGTGTTCGTCGATCCGTCGCGCAAGGATCCGCGCGCACGCGATTTATTGAAGTTGGCAGAGAGTAACGGCGTTCGCATCATCAACGTGGATGGCAAGCGCCTGGATGGCATGGCAGGAACCCCGCGCCATCAAGGTGTTGCCGCCCGTGTAGATGCATCGCAAAAAGTGCAGCATCTGGACGATGTGCTGGACACGCTGACTGAACCAGCGTTGATTTTGGTGCTGGATGGTGTGCAAGACCCGCACAATCTGGGAGCGTGTCTGCGCAGTGCAGATGCATTCGGTGTGCATGCGGTCATCGCCCCGAAAGACCGCGCAGTGGGTATCAATGCCACGGTAGAGAAGGTAGCCTGCGGTGCCGCACAGACAGTTCCTTACATCACCGTCACCAACCTCGCACGTACTCTGCGCGAACTGAAAGAGCGCGACATATGGGTCATCGGCATGGATGGCGAAGCAGAAACGGAATTGCATCAAGTGAAGCACAAAGGCGCAGTGGCCATGGTGCTGGGCGCGGAAGGTGAAGGCATGCGCCGCTTGACCAAAGAGACCTGCGACCAACTGGTGCGCATCCCGATGCAAGGCAGTGTGGAAAGTTTGAACGTTTCGGTCAGTACCGGTGTCTGCCTCTACGAAGCAAGAAGGCAACGGACGATCTAATTCGGAGGTGGTGTCGTGCTGATGCAGAAATTCAACTTTTCGATCCAGACGCGCGACGGACAGCGCATCGTCAGCGTCGTCATTGCGGGGCGCGATCAGGAAGAGGCCGAACGCAAGCTACGCCAGATGTATCACCATTGCGAGATCGTCAGTTGTAACGCCAACCAGATGGATGATCCCAAGACTCAGCAGGTGGTGTCGGTCGAAGACATCATCACGCTGATTTCGAAGTAAAGAGTTTGAGTCGAATGGCAGTTATCGGCCAGTAACGGTCACTCGATGGTGTCTGCCAATATTGAGTTTTTGCACTGAAAAAGGGGCGGCATGAAACGAATCGCATGGGCGGTTTTAGGTTGGGCCTTCATGGTGGCAACAGCACAGTCTGCCAGTTTTGATTGTGCGAAAGCTAGCACAAAAATAGAAAAACTCATCTGCGACGATGCTGAGTTGTCTAAGCTCGACAAAGAATTAAACACTGCCTACAAAATAGGACTGCAAGCCGAAAAACAGGCAGCGTCTATAAGACAGAATCAAAAGCAGTGGGTAATGGAACGCAATGCTTGCTCAAGTATTTTGTGTATTAAAGATAAGTACAAAACACGGATAACCCAGCTTTCATCGCTCAATCCAACAGGTATTCAGTCACCTCTAGAAGGTGCAACTGATGCTGAAGCTTGCCAATCCGTAGCCGACTTCTGGAATCGTGGAGATTTTAAGACTCTACTTCGTTCCGCTCCGAGTCCATTAACGATTGAAAGGAGTGAAATATGTAGAATATTTGGTTTGGAAGATTCCGGATCAATAAGAGATGCACAAATTTGGAAGTTAGACTTGAACGTCGATGGAATCCCTGATTACTTCGGGACGATCGTTGACGGAACTGGAATGATTGTTACTGGGTACGCGTTGTCTGGAGTAAACGGATCAACAGTAGTTGATACCTTTGGTACGTATGGATCTGATTTTTACATAATCTCAACCAACAGCAAGAATTTCATCTTATCTAGCAATATAAATAAACCTGATGGTCTGTTGCGATTATCCAAGGGCGGTAACATGGAATATGTTTGTAGGTTTATTCAACGTGACAAGCCGCTACTAGAGCTGACCGCAGGGAAAGGAAATTCAGTCTGCTCCGCAGTGAGCACAGGGGCAATAGATCATATAGATTTCAATAGCACAAATAAGAGTGCATTTCGGGGAATAGCCATCGCTGCATTAGCCAAGATTGATCTGGATAACGACGGTAAAACTGAAAACGTAGCAATAGTTAACTATGACAGAGTTTTCGGTTCGTCCTGCACTGACTCAAAGATTAGAATTGTCAGTGATTCCAACGCGGCAATAGCTGACTCAAATATCAATAAGATCATTGACGATCATCTCGGCGACTGTGATATTGACCAAAGAGTATTTGTCCACGGCGGATTAACTTATATAGATGAGCAATCCAGCGATGAGTCACGCACTATTCTGCTTATCAAAGACGGAAAAGGGGATGCCGTGTGTAGATTTAATGGGCGCCTTCTTTTTGATGTCGAAAATGAAGGGCCGAAACACTGAGTAATAAATGTAACCTCATGTATGTTCTGTAGAGCGCTGACCGTCCGTTTTGGGTTAATTGCAGTCTGTGGTGTCAGCTCTAATCTTAGTCAACACACTTCATTCAATAAATCCATCCGCGATCAGTTCTTCCAGCAGGTCGCTGTAGTCGTGAGCTCCTCGGCTGGCCGGGGCGTGTTCGAATATCGTCTTGTTCAAGGCGGGGCTCTCAGCCAAGCTCACGTTCTCTGAGATGCGTGTGCGACATACGTCGGCCCCAAAATGGTCTTCCACTAGCTTTAGAACATCCCATGCCATCTTTCTGCGCCCGTCGAAACGGGTGAGCAGGTAGCGCCGTTTGACGCGACGCTTCAGCACATTTTCAAGGGCACGAAGTGTCTTCTCGATCTGCATCGCACCATGAGTCGAGAGATGGTCTGCAGAGATAGGTACGATCAAGCCGTGGCAGGCAAAAATGGCATTCAGCGAAAGTACCCCGATCAAAGGGCTGCAATCCATGATCAGGGGGGCGTCTCGATCACCGAACTTTTCTATCTTCAACGCGGTGTTGAGTTTATTCACCACGTTGTATCCCTTGCCGTACAGGACATCCACTTTGGCAAGTTCGGTATGGGAAGGTATCACCTGCATCCCATTGGGCGAGGTATGTACCAATTCGCGCAACGCGCGATTGTGTTGGAACGCCGCCAATACGGTTTCGCCGCCCGACTTGGCAGTCACATTGGTGATGGAGCTGAGTTGTGCCTGAGGGTCCAGGTCGATGGCGTAGGTGGAACGACCACTACGCATCAGAGCGGCAGCAAGATTAAGAGCAGTGGTGGTTTTGCCGACGCCGCCTTTTTGATTGAAGACCGCGATGATGCTCATAAGCTTAGCGTAACAACTCCTCTATCTTGCGATTGGCGCCTTGCAATTTCTTGAACAGCGCGGTGAGCAATGCTTTATCCATATAGGTCTTGGTGTCGCCATCAAAATTATGGATATCGGACTTTTTGATTTCTGCCACGATCACCTCCCCTTCGGCGATGACCGTGGCAGAACGGGAGATGTTCTCATTGGCGAAAAAAGTGCCTTCGCCGATGCATTCGCCGCTGAGGATGGTTCCAACCAGATTGTTATGCACGTGCACACTGGCTTTGCCGAACAGGATCACATAAAAAGCCGAGATCACTTCACCTTCTCTTGTGATGCTGGTTCCCGTAGCGAAAGTCTTGATGTCGGCCAATTGGGCAATGGGTTTTAACCACTCGCTGGGGATTGGATCGAAGAACGAACATTTACGCATCTCATTGAAGCGATCTGCAGCGACATCGTCCAGGCGCTGTGTGAAGCTGGCAAGACTTGCTTGAATGGCATCCAACTCGTTCATGGTGACCCCCAAATAGAACCATGCGCAGATTAAGTGTGCGCAACTTATCACAAGCGGGCTGCTATGTGTTGTCGAGCACGATTCAGTTAGACTTGAGGCATGACTTCGATACCCGAATGGAACAAGGAATACTTAATGCAATCGCAGGCGTTCGCCCCATTGCATCCTGCGATCTTTGACCTCTCCGGAGATCGTTTTCCCGGCTTGAATGAATGCAATTACTTATTGTCCGCACATCAGCCAACGATCACTGTGCACAGTGGGCAGGTCTTGCGCTTTGTGGAGCAGGAGTACGGCAAGCTACCCTTCGAAGCGCAGTACGAACCGCGTTGCTACCTCAAGGGCGAAGTGCCGACGCGGGAACATAACTGGCACGACCTGCTCAATGCGTTGGTGTGGCTGACTTTTCCAAAGGCCAAAGCGGCCATCAACGCGCGTCATTTTCAGGCCTTTAATGAGGTGCAGACTGATGACCCACATACACATAGTCAACGCGGCAGCGTAAGAGATGCGATCACCCTGCTGGATGAATCCGGGGTGATCGTGCCTTATGCAGATAAGGAATTGGCCGAGTTGCTACAAAACTTCCAGTGGAAAGAATTGTTTTGGCAATATCGGGAGCAAGTGCGGTCCGGCATGGGTTTCTACCTGTTTGGTCATGGTCTGTATGAAAAGGCGATCAAACCTTACATCGGTATGACCGGGCAAGGGCTATTGTTGCCGGTGCAGAAGGAATTCTTTGCATGGCCGCCGGAAAAAAGGTTGGCGCATTTGGATGAGTTGTTGGCGGACTACCTGAGTGCGGCGCAACATTGTCGTAGCACGCGCGAGCTTTCTCCAGTTCCCTTGCTGGGTGTGCCGGGTTGGGCGGCTGAAAATGAATGTGCCGAGTTTTACGACAATACCGCTTATTTCCGATCAGGCAGACAAAGCCGCGCGCAGCGCGATCCGCTGAGCACTGCGCCCTCCAGCGTGGCCGGGTAATCGCCCGCCGTGTAGTCGCCGGCCAACAGTAGGTTGGATAGGGCGGTTTGTTGTGACGGCCGGTGCAAGTTCGGTGCACAACAAAAGGTGGCGCGCTTCTCGGCGATGACCTTGAACCATTCAGGTACATCGCCAATGCCGAATTCATTGCGCAGTTCGGCAATGACTTTTTGTGCCAGATCATCCTGACTTAATTCCTGATGGACACCTTCCGCGCTGATGACAGCGGCGAGCAGCCCGTGTTGATTGGCGATCTGTCCTTTGTCGAACAGCCATTGGCTGTAGCGCTGGTGCAGGCCGATCATGGGGTGTGGCAAACGAATATGAGTCGGGTATTGCAAATAGACGGTGTAGATCGGTTGTTGCTCTAGCGCGTCAATTTGCGTGACAGCATCTGCAAGCGAAGCGATCGGGTGCAGCAGTTTCGCGGCGACGCTGGGTGGTGCGGCACAGATGACATGAGTGAAGGTATGCACACCATCTTCAGTGTGCAGTTCGAACGAGTCGCCTTGGGGGTTAATGGCATCGATGCCACAAGAGATATGAACCTTGCCGCCATGCCGTTCGACATACGCGGCAGCCCGTTGCGGGAACAGGGCAGTGAAATCGATGCACGGCAGCAGCATGTCGCTATCGGCACGTTTGCGGTTGAGGGAATCGCGCAAGACGTTGAGTAGCACCTGCGCGGACGCCTTGTGGATAGGGGTGTTCAGGGCGGCGATGCACAGGGGTTCCCACAGTTTGAGGGTGAGATCGGCATCCTGTCCGAATCGGACGAGCAGTTCGCTGACCGTCATGTCGTGCGATAAGCGGAAGCGCATTTTTTGCAGATTGAGCATGAAGCCAGCGGCCTTCATGCGTTCATTCCAAGTCAGACCTTGGGCGCTGAGCAAGGCGACCAATAGATGCAGAGGGGCGGGCAGGCGGGGCGCTTTTAGTGAAAATTGATTGTGCAGGTCGAGTTGCAATGGCAGTCGCAGGAAATCTCGTTCGATGTCGCCGCCGACCAGTTCGATGAGGCGCAAGGTCTCGTGGTAGCAACCGAGCAACAAGTGCTGGCCATTGTCGAGTTGGATGTCGTTATGCAGTACGCCACGCGCCCGTCCTCCAAGTTGCTTGGCACTTTCAAAGACGGTGACGTTGATGCCACGCGAAGACAATTCAGCGGCAGCAGCCATGCCTGCATAGCCACCACCGATGATGCCCACATTCATACGATGAATTTCTCGCTCGCTCCCTCTCCCGCCAGGGG
>JARCRR010000038.1 GCA_029850565.1 Gallionella sp.
CACTCACTGGCGCATCCGGCCTCCCTTATGGCGTGCGACTCTTGGAGACGCTTTTGCAAAGCGGCCAGCGTGTGCATCTGGTCTATACCCAAGCTGCGCAGATCGTCGCTAAGCAGGAACTGGATTTCACACTCCCCACCCGCCCGCAAGATGCGGAACAGATGTTCGCTGAGCGCTTCGGCAAATTCAGCGGCGAACTCAAAGTGTTCGGCATTCAAGACTGGTATGCACCGATGGCCTCCGGCTCCAACCCCGGTGACGCGATGGTCGTCTGCCCCTGCACCATGGGCACTTTAGGCAAGATCGCCGGCGGCATCAGCGACGACCTCATCTGCCGCGCGGCTGACGTGATGCTAAAGGAAAAGCGCACCTTGATATTAGTGCCCAGAGAGATGCCCTTCTCCGCCATCCATCTGGAGAACATGCTCAAACTCTCACATGCGGGCGCCGTCATCATGCCGCCCAATCCGGGCTTCTATCACCATCCGCAGAGCGTGCAGGATATGGTGGATTTTGTGGTGGCGCGGGTACTTGATCATCTTGGGGTGGAGCAGAGTTTGATGAAGAAGTGGGGAGAGTGATGGTTTAATTCTTTCGTGGTGAGCTTATCGAACCATGAATGGCTTCCATCAAGACCAAAACCGTCGGGGGTAGCACGACGGTTTTGGTCTTATGGCCTGTAGGCTTCGTCCATCCTTCGATACAACGTACTGCACGCGACACTCAGAACGAACGGTCATCGGTGCGCAGCCTGAACAAGCCTTACCCACCGCTCCGCAAAACAATCCGTTACCATTAGCGCATGTCGCGCCCTTTATTTTTCTTGCTCTCCCTTCTCGTCTTTCTGCCCACACACACTGTGGCGCAGTCCATCGATTCACCCGTAGCACTACGCGAGATCTACGCCCAGCAGGTGGATCGTAAGCTTGCCATCCCTGCACAAGAGCAACTTCTTTATGGCGCGCTACTTTCCGAGCAGTTGCAGCAGACCGGGTTGAACGATGTCGCGGCGCAGTATGTGTTGCTGGTGGATCGCAATCCGCATGTGCAGGCTTTGTTGTTGTTCTGGATATCGGCGGACAAGTCGTTCGAACTGGTTGGCGCCTCGCCAGTCTCGACCGGCAAGGTGAACGGCTTTGACTATTTTGAGACGCCCATCGGCGTGTTCGACCACAGTACCTCACATTTCGATTTCCGCGCCGAGGGTACGCGCAATGGTTTCGGCATCATGGGTTATGGAGTGAAAGGGATGCGAGTGTTCGATTTTGGCTGGGTGCAAGCGCGCCGTACCTGGGATGATCACGGCCTGAGTCCGATACGTTTTTTGATCCACGCCACTGACCCGGACCGTCTGGAAGCGCTGCTGGGCACGGCGCGCTCCAAAGGCTGTATCCGCATTCCCGCATCGCTGAATCGGCTCCTTGATTTCTACGGCATCCTCGATGCAGATTACGAACGCGTGATGGCCAGCGGCAAGCGACTCTGGGTGCTGCGCCCCGATCGGTATCGCGTGCAAGGGGCAGGGCGCTATCTGGTGGTGGTGGATTCCAAGCGCGGCGAGCGGCCGGCGTGGTCTCCGCTGCCCACCAAAACAGTCAACTAGATCTGCTTGAGCAAATGCCGCACCGGCGTTGGTATCGCAGCCTGTAGCGCCTCTTCCACATTCAGCCAGACACTACCCGGCTGCGTGGCTCGCAATGGTTTGTGCGCAAGTTGGATCTTCAACGGCGTGATGTGCAGTTTGAAATGTGTGAAGGTGTGAGCGAACGTCTCCATCTTTTTCCCATTGCTTGCATCCATGCCGTTGCGCACGAACCAATCCTTCGCGGCCTCTTCATCATCGAATTGCGGCGGACACCACAGCCCGCCCCAGATACCGCTACCGGGACGCTTCTCCAACAGGATGTCGTTGCCGTGCATGAGTAGCAGGAAGATTGCGTGTCTTTCCGGCACAATTTTTTTCGGGCGCGGGGCAGGCAGTTCGTTGATGCGCCCGGCCTGCAATGCAACACAATCATTTTGTACGGGACACAGGACACATTTCGGTTTGCTGCGCGTACAGACTGTAGCACCCATGTCCATCAACGACTGCGTATAGATGGCGACATCCTCTGTCGGCAACAGCGCTTCGGCTTGCTGCCACAGTCGTTCTTCCACCTGCTTGTTACCCGCCCATCCTGCTATGCCGCAGTGTCGTGCCAACACGCGTTTGACGTTGCCATCGAGTATCGCGCGCCGCTCGTGAAAAGCTAAGGCACAGATGGCTGCTGCAGTGGAACGACCGATGCCGGGTAGTTCGAGTATCTCTTCAAGCTTGCGCGGGAATTCGCCACCGTGTCTCGCCATGACGATCCGTGCAGCTTTGTGCAGGTTGCGTCCGCGTGCGTAGTAACCGAGGCCGCTCCAGTGTTCGAGTACCTGCTCTTCCGTCGCCGCAGCGAGTGCCGCGATGCTCGGAAATGATGAGATGAACCGTTGGAAATAGGGAATGACGGTGGCGACCTGCGTCTGCTGCAGCATGATCTCGGACAGCCACACGCGGTAGGCATCCGCGCCTTGCCAAGGCAGTCCGTGGCGACCATGCGTACGTTGCCACGCAACCAGGCGGGAGGCGAAAGAAGTCATGGAGTAGCGATTCAGTACTTCCCGGATCGCTTACTTGAACAGACCGCCCAAGCCCTTCTTCAACTCGGCTTCCGCCTTGGCTTTGGCCGCTGCTTTTTGCGCATCCAATACTTGCTGTGCTTTCACCCTTGAAGCATCAACTTCTGCTGCGGCTTTGGCTTTAGCTGCGTCCGCAACGGCTGCCGCTTGCTGCTTCGCCTGATCGGAGATCGCCGCCCCAAAGTCCAACTTGAACTTGAGATCGGTGAATGGACCGCTCAAGCGCACGGGGATGGTCAATCCGCCAACATTGTCTTTACCGCCTTGGCCTTCGGCAGTTCCAGCTAACGTCGTTTTAACGAGGTAATCCAAGCTGTCGTTACCCACATTGATGTCACCCTTGCCCCCCACGCGCACGAACGGAGATTTCATCGAAAGGTCTTCGTTGTGTGCAACACCGTTGGTGATCTTGAAGCTGGCTTTCAATTCGCTGAAGTCGGTCTGTTCGGCTTTGTTCGCACCTTGTGTCTTGTCTCCGCCTTTACCCATCTCGCGTACGCTCTTGGCGAGGTTGATGCCTTTCACTGCGCCATCCGCGAGATTGACGGACAACGTTCCGTTCAAACCCTTCTTCAACAGGCTGACCCTGTTGCCTTGTGTGGTGACGTTGATGCCGACGCTTCCCTTACCGTTGACGAAATCCATCTTCAACGCATCCTGCAGCAAGGGGCCAATCTCGATACCGTTCAATTTGGCATTCACCGCGAAAGCCGGTTGAACCTTGCTTGCATCCACGGCGATGTTGCTGTCGATGCTGCCGTTGTAGAGATTGGCAGAGAAGGGGGCGACTTTGACCACGCCATTCTTTGCCTTCACATCCACACGCAGTTGTTTCGCCTTCACATTAGCCGCCTTGAGTGCGCCGATACGCAGACTGCCTTCGATGTTGAGCGGCTTCAATGCAGACAGATCAAAGGGCTGCTCAGGCTCTGGAGCTTTCTCAACCTTTACTTCGGCGCTCTTGGGAATATAGGGGTCGGCATCAAACTGGTCGATCTCCAGATCGTAACGGATAGCAGGCGCAGCAAAATTGGTGACGCCCAACTTGGCTTTGATTTGGCTTTGCAGCAAGCCGCCAGCCAAGTTCGCCTGGATACTCTGACGCCCCAGATCGGCTTGCACGCTACCCTTCAATTCGCTGCTGATATTCTTGCCAGGTAATTTATCGCCCGTTGCGTTCACTGCAATGACGAGATCGGAAAGATTGAACTGCTGTGTCTTCAGATTTGCGGCAACAGGCGTGGAGAGTCTCAACTTGAAGGCTTGCTCGGGCTGCTTCACATCGACATTGATGATGAGGTCGCTCAACTTGAGTTTCTCCGTGTCACCTTGCACCGAAGGTAGGGACAAGGCGGCAACTACATTGCCAAAGGCCGCATCCAATTGCGCATTCAGTGCAACGCCATCCACAGAGATATCGTTCTTCAACATACTCAAGGCTGGTACATCCAGCTTGGTTTCGAACTTGTCTGCCCCCTTCAAACCGCTGGCAGTGACAACGAATTTCTTCACCGAGTAGTTCTGTTCGCCCAGATTCGCGCTGGCGTCCAAGCCCAACTTCATTACCAGATCGGTGATGTCGAGCACAGCCCCCTTCGCTTGCACATCCAAGCCCTGCACTTGATAGATTTTCTTTTCCATATCGAACGTGAGCGTCGTCTTCAACTGTGCAGCGATGTCCACTTTGGGTTGGTTCGCCATGACGTGTGCGGCGAATTCGATCTTGCTCGGCACGCCGTTGGCGATGCGGCCCGTGTGCAGGCTCAGGCCTTTCACGCTGTATCGCGCACCG